>JBEKRW010000104.1:0-7910 GCA_049517595.1 Candidatus Cybelea sp.
ATAGGCGTTCCCAGCTAACGAGAGCCAAGCCGCGAGCGGATTGACGAGAAGATAAAAGAGTGCAAACGATATGCAGCCGGCGAGCACTGCATAGACGGTCGCACTACGCCTGGAGACCCGTCCTTGCGGGATCGGGCGCGATTGGGTGCGCTTCATCACCCGATCGATGTCTGCGTCCCAGACGCAGTTGAACGCGCCGGCCGATGCCGCCGCGAGCGCTCCCGCCAACAGCGTCCAAAAGACCAGCCCCAGCGGAGGAACTCCGCGCGCCGCCATCACCATGGCCGCCGCCGTAGTAATCAGCAGCAGCGCGATGATGCGCGGCTTCGAAAGCTCGTAATAGTCGCCGAGGCGCTCGAGCACGATCGTTGCCCCTTCGACGGCGCTCAGGACGAGCCCGCGCCGCTCGGACTGTAATGGCGCACCGGCTGGTTCGCCATTGCGTCCAGCGACGCAAAGACCGTCGCGATGAAGAAGGCCAAGAAGACGAAGGCTGCGTTGACCGCGTGGGCTTCGCGAAGCTCGACGGGCAGTCGCAGCGTAACGTTGAGAAGTCCGAGAACGACTTGAATGCAAACGAAAGCCAAACCGGCGCCGGATGCCGCTCGCACCCGCACCGAGGCTGGACCGGCCCACGCGAGTGCCAGTGCTGCGGCGGCAAAGATCAGCGTAGCGGCGGCAGCGGCACGGTGCAGCATCTGCACGTACTCGCCCGAGGTGTGAACGACGATGTTGCCGGCGCACTGCTGGATCGAGAGGCAGGCCAGGCCCGCGCCGCTCGAGCTGACGTAGGCGCCGACGCACATCGTAATAAATGCGATCGTCGTCGTCGCGAGCAGGGCGAAGCGAAGGCGCCCCGAGGACCGCGAGGCGTCGGGCGGCGGTGCGATCCCAGTCGAGGGCGATGCCGCAGCAAACACGGCCATCGCCGAAAGGGCCGCGATGAAGGCCATGGCCGTTGCCCAGTGCAGGACGACTGAGAAGGGCGCATTCCCAAGCCGGACGGTCTGCGCTCCCAGAAACACTTGGGCTAAAAAGAGGCCGACGATAACGGCCAGCGTCGGGCCGACGAACGGCGAACGCGACCGCACCGGCCACGCGGCCACTACGAGGGCGATCGTCAGGGGCGCGACGGTGAACGCAAGCAAGCGGTGCGTCCACTCCCACAAGGTGCCGTCGGTCATGAGGGGGATTATGTGCCCGCGGCAAAGCGGCCAATCCGGGCACGTGAGTCCGGCGCCGTTGATGCGCGTCCAACTGCCGAGCACGACGGTCATCAGGGCGACGAAGTCGGTGGCCAGCGCGAGACGGAGGAGGCGTTTCATCCGAGCCTTAGCGTAGCGTTGCCGGGGGCCGACGGCAATGACAAATGAGACGCACGGCGAAGCGGTCGGCCGTGATGCGCTGGTCGACCCTGGCAGGTCTAGCCTTGGGGCTCATCGTGCTGGTCGGATGTCGTGAGGTGCGCGTAAATACGCTCGCAGCAGGCACAACCACCGTTCTGGGGGGCAATCAAATCCTTATAGTACGCGATGAGGAAAGCCTCGGCAAGCTCGGCATTCACGCGCCGATTCATTTCAGAGGGGAGTTTGGCGTGGTTTTGCTCATGGGACCGCACGATCGGACGGGCTACAAGCAAATCGTCGAGTCGATCGGCGCAAACACGGTACGCGTTCGCGTCGTCGCCTTCGAACAGGCGCCGGCAAATGCGGGCGAGCCGTCGCCGCAATACCGCACCTACACCCTCTGGATCGTTTCCAATCGAGTCTATCGCCGGGGCGTTCGCGTCGAAGTCGTAACGCCCAGTGACGAACCGATTGCGACGACCTACTTGCCGTAGGGAAGGTAGCCATGCTTTCTCCCAAGCAGTCGGGGCCGGAATCACTTGAGCAGCTTCAGGTCCGCGTCGAGCGGCTGGGCACCGTTCTCGTGCCGGACGGCGAGGCGAGCGAAGCCGGCGGCGTTCTGAACCCAGCGGCGACGCGCGCTCCCGGCGGCGAGCTGTTGATCTATCCGCGCTGCGTCGCTGAGGGAAATATTTCGCGCGTGCGCACGGTGCGAGTCGCGAGCGAAGGCGACAAATTCGATTGCCGACGGCTCGACTTCGCGCTCGAGCCGCAAGCGCCGTACGAGTTACGGCCGAATCCTGGATACGGCTGCGAAGACCCCCGTGTGACGTACGTTCCGGTACTCGAATCATACGTCATGGCGTACACGGCTTTTGGCCCGGACGGGCCGCGCATCGCGGTCGCCGTCTCGAACGACGCGTATAATTGGAACCGGCTGGGCCTGGTTCGATTCGCGGGTTCGGCAAACGTCGTCGGCGATGACAAAGATGCGGCGTTCTTCCCCGAGCCCGTGCTGTCGCCCAAGGGCCGCAAGTGTCTAGCTTTTTACCATCGCCCCATGCTGCATCTTTCCAGCGTCGACGGCCGCGCCGCCATCCCGATGATCGAGCGCATGCCCTTCGAAGACCGCGAGTCGATCAGGATCGGATACGTTCCGCTCGGCCCGGTGCTCAAAGACCGCACCAATCTCTGCAATGTTGCGGAGAGCCGCCAAGTGCTATCCCCCAATGAGAAGTGGGGATCGATCAAGATCGGCGCCGGCACGCCGCCCGTACGAGTCACGCTTGGCGGAACGACGGCATGGCTAGCGCTGTTTCACGGCGTGGACTCGATCGGCAGCGGAGGGCAGCGCCCTTCGCTGCAGTACTCGGCCGGCATCGTGATCCACGACCTGGAGCGGCCCGATCGGATTCTCTACCGCTCGCCGGCGCCGGTTCTGACGCCCGAATCGAGCGAAGAGCGCAAGGGAGTCGTCGATAACGTGGTTTTCCCAACCGGACTCGATCCGCGCCCCGATCTCGGCGACCATGTCTTCGACGTCTACTATGGAATGGGCGATTATGCCGTCGGAGCCGCGCGCCTGTTTGTCGGAGACCCGCCGGCCGGCGACACGTGATAAAATATCTGGCAGTGTCGACCGTCATCGTTCTTGCTATAGGGATCCTCGTAGCGGCGTGGGTGCATCGCGACTTGATTCGGATCAAGATCGCCTCGGTTTACGCGCGCGTGGCACCCAAGCCGGGCGCGTCGGGCCGCGCGCAGAGCAGCGCCGTCGCGGCGTTGAGCGGCGACGCGCCGTGGGCCTTGTCGGCGCTGCCCGAGTGTTTGACGCAAATCTCGAAGTCCGCCGGCTCCGCGCGCTACGTGGCCGCGCATCTGCCGAAAAACGCGGTCTGGATTACGCCCCCGGCCCACTTATCGTTTGGGGATTGCTCGATTTCGATCGATCGCGGTGAAGCGTTCGTGCGGCGAGGCGACGATCGCTTTCGAATTCCACCCAGCGTACAGTTTTACCGCGCGGGCGCAGAGATCATCATGATGCGCGAGGCGTCGGGGAGCGTCGAGCTGCGCGTCTACGAACCGGTAAAGCCATGACGGACGGACCCAAGATTCTCGACGAGGTACGGAAGCGGCGCACCTTTGCGATCATTTCGCACCCCGACGCCGGCAAGACCACGCTGACGGAGAAGTTGCTGCTCTACGGCGGAGCCATCCATATTGCGGGGCAGGTGTCGGCACGCAAGCGGCAGCGCCAGGTAACCAGCGACTGGATGGCGCTCGAACGCGAGCGCGGCATCTCGATAACCTCAACCGTTTTGCAGTTCGAGTACGGCGGCCACACGCTCAATCTTCTCGATACGCCGGGCCACCAAGATTTCGGCGAGGATACCTACCGAACGTTGCTGGCCGCCGATAGCGCCGTGATGCTGATCGATGCCGCCAAGGGAGTGGAGCCGCAGACCAAAAAACTCTTCGCCATTTGCGCCGAGCGCGGCATTCCGCTCTTTACGTTCATGAACAAGCTCGACCGGCCGAGCCGCGATCCGCTCGAGCTGCTCGACGAACTGGAAAGCGTGCTCGGCATCGGAGCCTTTCCGGTAAACTGGCCGCTGGGCAGCGGAGACGAGTTCAAGGGCGTCTACGATCGCCGTACGAAGGCCGTGCATCTTTTCGAACGGGCGGCCCACGGCGCGACGCGCGCGACGGTCAGCGTGACCGACGCTGCGGACCCAGCCTTGCGCGCGCTCGTCAACGAACACGTGTACGAACAGTTCCGCGAAGCAATCGAACTGCTGGACGGTGCCGGGGAGCGCTTCGACGATGCCGCGATGCTGCGCGGCTCCACTACGCCGGTCTTCTTTGGCAGCGCGGTTACGAACTTCGGCGTGCAGCTCTTTCTCGACGAGTTTATCGAGATGGCGCCGTCGCCGTCGGCGCGCGCCGGCGTCGACCCCATGGATCCCGCGTTCTCGGGCTTCGTCTTTAAGATTCAGGCGAACATGGATCCTCGCCATCGCGATCGCGTCGCGTTCGTGCGCGTCTGTTCGGGCGAGTTCGCGCGGGACATGACCGTTCGCAACGCCCGAACCGGCGACCAAGTGCGTCTTTCGCGGGCGATGCGGCTCTTCGCCGACGATCGCGAGTCGTTGGAAGTTGGGTACGCGGGCGACGTTGTCGGCCTGGTCAACCCCGGCGCCTTTGCGATCGGCGATACGCTCTACGAAGGCCCGCGCGTCATGTTTCCGCCAATTCCGGCCTTTGCCCCCGAGCATTTCGCGTCGGTGCGCAGCATCGACGTGTCCGGGTACAAATCGTTCGGTAAGGGCATATCGCAACTGCGCGAAGAGGGCGCGGTGCAGGTCTTCTATTCGTGGGGCACGCCGAGGATCGAGCCGATTCTGGGCGCGGTCGGCGAACTGCAGTTCGAGGTTGCAAAGTATCGCTTGGAGTCCGAATACGGCGTCAAAACGGTCGTTTCGACGCTGCCGTACGGCTTGGCGCTCTACGTCGACGGCGAGCGCGAGCACTTGGCGAGCGCGAAGCTGCCCTCGAACGCAAAGCTCGTCGAAGACTGGAACGGGCGAGCGGCGGCGCTCTTCGAAAACGAATGGAGCGTGCGCCTCGCGCGAGAATGGAACCCGCAACTTACGTTTACGAAGTTCTCATCCGAGAGCGATCCGAAGGCTTTGGCATCGTGATCCTTCGGTTGTTGCTCGTCGCGACCGCCGCCGGTTTGGCCGGCTGCTCGTTCCAAAATCGAAACGAGCGCGAGGCTGATCGCATCACGCAAGCGGTCATCAACAACGATTTGAAGCCGGTAGAGAACGACATCGCCAAAGGCATCTCGCTGACGCGCGTCAAGGTCGCGCAGTGGTCCGATCAGCTGGGCGCCCAAGGTAAACTCCTCTCCATCAAGGAGACCAAGGCCCGCTGCACCCTGGGGTGGCACTGCTTCGACGTGAAGTTCCAAAAGCACGACTACGTCGAGCGGATGCGCTTCGATGCGAACCATAAAGTCGTGGACTGGCAGTTCCACATGGTTATGAAATAGGATCTCTCTGATGCTAACGAAGCAACTGGAGTTCGGCGATATTCGCACGGCCGCGGAGCGTCTGGCGGGCATTGCCCACCGAACGCCTGTGTTGCATTCCACGACGCTCGACGCGCGCGCGAATGCGACGCTCTTTCTCAAATGCGAGAACTTGCAGCGCATCGGCGCCTTCAAATTTCGCGGGGCGTACAACTTTCTGGCGTCCTTGCCCGAGGACGTGCGCAAACGCGGCGTCGTCGCCTTCTCCAGCGGAAATCACGCGCAAGGCGTCGCGCTGGCGGCGCGGCTCTTCGGGGTGCCCGCGACGATCGTGATGCCGACCGACGCGCCCGTGCTCAAGCTGGAGGCGACCCTCGGTTACGGCGCCGAGGTCGTGCCCTACGAACGCGCGACGTCGCACCGCGAAGAGATCGCCGCGAACCTAACCGCGGAGCGCGGTGCGACGCTGGTGCCGCCCTTCGACGACGAACGAATTGCCGCCGGGGCGGGAACGGCTGCGTTGGAACTGCTCGAAGCGGTTGACGGCCTCGACGCGATCGTCGTACCCGTCGGCGGCGGTGGTTTGATGTCGGGTACGGCGATCGCCGCGCACGGCATCGATTCGAGGATCGAGATCTACGGCGTCGAGCCGGCTGCCGGCGACGATTTCGCGCAGTCCCTGCGCGCCGGCCGGCGGGTTACGATACCGGTGCCAAAGACGATTGCCGACGGCTTGCAGACGACCGCGCCCGGCGAGCTGACGTTTGCGATTGCGCGCGAGCACGTTAGCGGAGTCGTCACCGTGAGCGACGACGAGCTATGCGACGCGATGCGCTTTGCTTTCGAGCGCATGAAGATCGTGATCGAGCCCAGCGGCGCGGCACCCCTCGCCGCGCTCTTGCAGCGCCGAATTCCGGCGCTGCAAGGCAAACGAATCGGCGTGATCGTCAGCGGCGGGAATATCGATCCCGCTCGCTACGGCGAACTGATTACTTCGAGGCCGGCGGCTTAACGATGTTGCCGCAGGAAACGTACTTGCCGAGATCCGACGCGCTTTGGTGCACGTTGATGGCGTACTTCCCGGCGAGCAGCTGACCGATGGTAACGCCCTTGACCGTCGTCGTCGAGTTGCCGGAGGCAACGCTGGTCAGAGAATAGGCGATGCCCTGGATCCCGGCACAGGTTCCGTCGTGAATGTGCGCGGGTTGTGGGCCGGCCGGACCTTTGGGGATCGAGACGACGACCTTGACGTTGGCGCCGGCCTGGGTGAGCGTTGCGGTGCCATTTTCGCCCGAACCATTTTGCGCGCTGAGCTTGACGGTTAGGGTGGTGATAGCGCCCGCAGCAGGTGCGGCGTAGCCGCCATTGAGGGCGAGGATTACGAGCAGGGAGATAATTGTTTGCATGAGGAGCGCTTCTGCATTATCCCGCGCGGCCCTCGCGCCTACCGAGTGCGGTCGATTCGGTCGAACTGCTGCTCGAGGGCGCTCACCGCGGCCGTGGCTTGCTGCGTCGGCGGTGCGTCGGCACCATCCACGGTATCCAGCAAACCAATGGCATCTCCGTTGATTTTCGTAAAGGCTGCCATCGCGACGTTGTTCCGTGCCTTTGCCGCGGCGGCGTAGCTCCTGTTCGCCAGCGACGTTAGTCGCGCAGCGAGCCGGTATTGCGCCTCGAGCGCTTCGCTTGCGATGACGACGCGCGGATCCATGACGACCTCGACCATGCTTTCCATGACGTGCCCGTCGACGTCGAGGCTCACGCGGTAGCGGCCCGGGACGACGAGCGGTCCTTGAGGGATGCGCGGGGTCTCGTGCGGGACGGCGGAGATCGGCAGATCTTGGTCGCTCGATGGGGGCGCCTCGCGCAGATCCCAAACGAAACGATGCATTCCGGCGGCGGTCGAGAGTTTGACGAACGGCCGCTCCCAGTAAGCGGGCTTGTCGAGGTGCGGAATCGGGGCCGGCGCGGCGTCGTCGCTGGAAAAGCGCCGCACAACGCGGCGGGAGTCGTCGTAGAATGTGAGCACGACCCGGTTTGCAGGATGGTTGAGCGCATAATCGACGATCGCGCCGTCGGGTGGGTTTTCGCCCATCGGCTCTTCCGGCGGAAGCGGCGTGTCGGTGTTCGTGCTGCGGCGCACGCGGTACGTGCGTTGCGGTGCAAAGAGATGAGTACTAAAACGGTTACGCCCAGCTTTGTCATCCCGAGCGGAGTCGAAGGACAGCTCGCGCAGCGGTTCGACGTCGTCGAGAATCCAGAAGCCGCGGCCATGCGTCGCCACGATTAAATCGTTGTCGTGCACGATAATGTCGCGCACCGAAGTGCGCGGCAGGCCGTTCTGCAGCGATTGCCAGGTCGCCGCACCGTCGAACGAAACGTATACGCCGTTTTCGGTCGCCGCATAGAGCAGGTTCGGAGTCTTCGGATCTTGGCGAACCGCGTTGACCGGTTGGTCGGGCAAGCCGTCAACGCAGAGTTTCCACGTTCGTCCGCCATCGCGCGTCACGTAGACGTACGGATGCAGGTCG
>JBEKRW010000105.1:0-7910 GCA_049517595.1 Candidatus Cybelea sp.
TCCCTGGCGTCAAGGCCGTGATAACCGGTGAAGATCTCGACGCCGCCAAGTTGGAGTGGCTGCCGACCTTCCACGGCTACGACAAACAGATGGTGCTGGCTTTCGGCAAAGCGCTCTATCAGTATCAAGAGGTCGCCGGCGTGGTCGCGACGTCGCGCGAGATTGCCAACGATGCCGTCGAGCTGGTCGAGGTCGAGTACGAACCGCTCGATCCGGTCGTAACGCCGTTCCAGTCGAAGGAAGACAAAATCATCTTGCGCGACGACCGCGAAGCCAAGACCAATCACATCTATCACTGGGAAGTGGGGGATAAAGGCAAGACTACCGCGGCGCTGGACGCATCGGACGTGCGGATCAAGGAGCGTATTCTCTTCCCGCGCTGTCATCCGGCACCGCTCGAACCCTGCGGCGTCGTGGCCGACATGAACAAGGCCACCGGCCGGTTGACGATCTACATGACCTCGCAAGCGCCGCACGTGCATCGCACGGCGTTTTCATTAGTTACCGGCATACCCGAAGACAAGATTCACGTCATTTCGCCCGATGTGGGCGGCGGCTTTGGCAATAAAGTTCCGGTCTATCCGGGGTACGTCGTCGCGACGGTCGCGTCGGTGATTATCGGCGTCCCGGTCAAGTGGGTCGAAACGCGCACCGAGAATCTCACGACGACCGGCTTCGCGCGCGACTATCACATGGACGTGGAGATCGGCGCTACGAAAGACGGCAAAGTTACGGCGCTCATGGTGTCGACGACCGCCGATCACGGCGCGTTCGATGCGGCCGCCGATCCGCGCAAGTATCCCGCGGGAATGTTCGGAATCGTCACCGGTTCCTACGATTTTCCGGCTGCCTTCGCTGAAGTGGACGCCTATTTCACCAACAAGGCGCCGGGCGGAATCGCGTATCGCTGCTCGTTTCGCGTGACGGAGGCCTCCTTCGCAATCGAGCGCGGGATGGATATCTTGGCCCGCAAGCTCGCAATCGATCCCGTCGCGCTGCGCCGGCTCAACTTCGTGAAGAAGGAGCAGTTCCCGTACCACTCGCCGCTCGGATTCATCTACGACAGCGGCGACTACGAAGCGACGACGCGCAAGGCACTCGAGAAGATCGGCTACGACGCGCTGCGCAAAGAACAGGCAGAGAAGCGCGCGAAGGGCGAGCTGATGGGCATCGGCGTCTCGACGTTCACCGAGATCGTTGGCGCCGGCCCGGGTAAGCACTTCGATATTCTCGGCATCAAGATGTTCGACAGCGCCGAGATCCGGATCCACCCGACGGGATCGGGCATCGTTCGCGCCGGCACGCGCGGCCAGGGCCAGGGCCACGAAACGACCTGGGCACAGATCGTCGCTGAAGAGCTTGGGCTCGATCCACAAGAGCTCTTAGTGGAAGAAGGCGATACCGATACTGCGCCTTACGGTCTTGGGACCTACGCCAGCCGAAGCACGCCGGTTGCGGGCGCCGCGCTGGCGCTGGCGGCACGCCGGATTCGTGAGAAGGCGAAGAAGATCGCCGCGCATCTGTTGGAAGCCTCGGAAGCCGATATCGAGTGGCAAGACTACAAGTTCAACGTCAGAGGCGTGCCTGGGAAGAGCGTGACGATGAAAGACGTCGCGTTTGCCGCGTACACGAATCCGCCGCCCGACAGCGAGCCCGGACTCGAAGCGACTTACTACTACGATCCGCCGAACCTCACGTTTCCGAACGGAACGTACATTGCGGTCGTCGACGTCGATCGCGAGACCGGATACACGAAGGTGCGACGCTTCTTGGCCGTCGACGACTGCGGCGTCGTGATCAACCCGATGATCGTCGAAGGCCAGATCCACGGCGGATTGACTGAAGGCTTCGCGATGGCGTTCTTTCAGGAGATCGCCTTCGACGCCGACGGTAACCACCTCAACACGAACTTCACCGACTACCTCGTGCCGACCGCGCTCGAGACGCCGCATTGGGAGACGGATAACACGGTTACGCCCAGTCCGCACCATCCGATCGGCGCCAAAGGCGTCGGCGAAAGTCCAAACGTTGGATCGCCTCAGGCCTTCGTAAACGCGGTGATGGATGCGCTTGCTCCGCTGGGCATCGTGCACCTCGACATGCCGTTGACGCGCGAGAAGGTGTGGCGCGCGATTCGGGACGCGCAAGCAACGACGTGAACCTCGAGTGGAGCGGCCAGGAGAGCATTCCCGCAAGCAAGGACGCGGTATGGGCGTTTATCAACGATCCCGCCAAGGTTGGCGCGTGTCTTCCCGACGTTCAATCGACGACCGTCCGCGACGCGCACAACTTCGATGCGACCGTGGGCGTCGCGGTGGGTCCGGTACGCGGTAAGTTCACCTTCAAGATCGCACTCGTGCCGGCCGCGAGCGGCGATCACCTGGACATGAAGATCAGCGGTGGCGGTCTGGGAAGCGTCGTCGATCTCTTGGCCGGCGCGGATCTCGCCGCGAGCGGCGATACCGCGACAACGTTGACTTGGAAGGCGACGGCGTCGGTGCGCGGCCCGGTTGCGACCGTCGGCGGCCGCGTGCTCGACAATCAAGCACATCGCGTGATTGAGACGACCTTCGAGAACGTCAGGAAGCGCCTCAGCGGCAACGCATAAAGCGATGACCGGGCGAGAGCTTCTCGAGTGCGTCGCGGAGTTGGAGCGCGCGCGCACGCCGTTCGCGCTGGCAACCGTGGTAGCGCGGCGCGCGCCGGTCAGCTCGCACCTCGGCGACCGCGCGATCGTCTTTCCCGACGGGCGCATGCAAGGCTTCGTCGGCGGTTCGTGTTCGCGCGACATCGTGCGCCGGCAGGCCGTCGCGTCGATGCGCAGCGGAACCGCGCGACTGGTGCAGATTCGCCCGGGCGCGCCGCCGGATGCCGATGAGTCGAGTCCGGTTGGAACGGTGATCGTGCCGATGAGCTGCTCCTCCGAAGGCGCCGTCGACGTGTACGTCGAGCCGCACCTCCCGCCACGCATTATGTTGGTTGCCGGGTTCACGCCGGTAGCCGCCGCGTTGGCGTGTTTGGGTGCGGTTTTGGACGGATATCGCGTCCTGCGGGTCGTGCTCGAGAACGAGATCGGCGAAGTCGCGGCTGAAGATCGCGGTCGCGCTATTGCAGTATCCGCGCTCCCCGAGTTTCTCGCCGGGCTGGATGCCGAAGAGCGTGCCGGGCTCGTCGCCGTCGTTGCAACGCAAGGCCATTACGACGAGGCGATGCTGGAAACGTTGCTGGCCCAAGAGATGCCGCCGTACGTCGGGCTGTTGGCAAGCCGAAAACGGGCGGCCGACGTGCTCGCGGAGGTGGAACGGCGAGGCGTCGCGCGCGCTTGCCTCGAGCGCGTGCGTAACCCTGCCGGCATTGACATCGGCGCGCGCCGCCCCGGCGACGTTGCGGTCTCTATCTTGGCCGAAATTATCGCGTTTGCGACGGCGAACGAGATTCAGGTGGTTCGTCCCGAATCGCTCCTGCCGGACGAGGCGGACCACCTCTGCTGCAGCCACCACGAGGTTCAAACGTGAAGGCGGTGCAGGTCCAGGAGCGGTTCGCGCAACTCGGCTTCATCGCCGATGACGATTTCGCGACTGCGATCGAACTGATGCTCGCATTGGAAAAGCCGCTGCTCGTCGAGGGGCCCGCCGGCGTCGGCAAGACCGAGAGCGCCAAGGTGCTGGCGGGCGTACTCGACACCAAGCTGATCCGGTTGCAGTGTTACGAAGGCCTCGATGCCGCCAACGCATTGTACGAATGGAACTATCCCAAGCAGCTCCTCCACATTCGTCTCACCGAAAACTCGGGAATTTCGTTGGCCGAGCGCGAGACCCAAATCTTCAGCGAAGCATTTTTGCTCGCGCGCCCACTGCTCGAAGCAATCTCGGCCGAGCGCGCGCCGGTGCTTCTTATCGATGAAATCGATCGCGCCGAAGAGGCGTTCGAAGCCTTCTTGCTCGAGCTGTTGGGCGAGTTCCAAGTGACGATTCCGGAGATCGGCACGATTCGCGCCAAAGCGCGACCCTTGGTGATCGTCACCTCCAACCGAACGCGCGATCTGTCGGATGCGCTGCGGCGGCGCTGCCTGTATCAGTGGATCGGCTACCCGTCGCTCGAGGGGGAGATCGCCATTTTGCGCGCGCGCTTACCGGACCTCGACGAGCGTCTCGCGCGCCAGATCGCGGGCTTCATGGAGTTCCTGCGCGGGCAGCCGTTCGAACGCGTGCCCGGCACGGCCGAGAGCCTTGACTGGGCGCTCGCGCTCGTACGGCTGCATCGAGATGCACTCGACGAGGAAACCTTGGAACGGACGGCCGGCTGCATTCTCAAGGTCCAAGAAGATTGGGAGTTGCTTCGCTCGTTGCGCTCGCGGTACGAACCGTTGTTGCACGATTCGCGAGCGACGGCTTCCACGGATTCGCGTGAAGCAGACTATGGCTTGGGTTCGGTGCACGCGAACCTAGGATGAAGGGCAATCTGACGGCCGCGGTCGTCGAATTCTGCGCGCGATTGCGCGGCGAGCACGGTTTCATCGTCGGCCCCCGGGAGGTGCAAGAGGCGCTGCGAGCGATTGAAACGGTCGGCGTGGAGAATCGCGCGCGCGTGGCGGCCGCTCTGCGCGCGATCTGCTGCAGCCGCGCCCAGGAGATCGAGCCCTTCGATCGTGCGTTCGCGGCGTTCTTTTCAACCAAGTCGTTTGGGATCGCGCAACCGAAGCACGCGGAGAAGCGCCGTACGCGCTCAAATCGGACTCGGCTGCAGCGCACGGCAGAGAACGGCGAGGCAGCCGCGACTGCACCGCAGCCGTCGGCTCTGCCTCAGGGTGAAGACTTGGCGCAAGCCTGGCAAGTGCGGCGAGCCCGGTACAGCCCGGCTGCGGCCATTGCCGAAGCGATAACGATTCCGACCGACGGGCTCGACAGCGCGTTTGCCGATGCGCAACGGCTGATCGCGCGGTTGCATCTGGTCCGGTCGCTGCGCTGGAAGCCGCAGGCGCGGGGCGAACGCTTCGATCTGCGGCGAACTCTGCGCGCGAGCCTGCGCACCGGCGGTGACGTTGCGGTGCCGCATAAGCTCGGCCATCCACCGCGCGATCCGCGCTTCGTGTTGTTGCTCGACGGCAGCCGTTCGATGGCCAAGCACGGCCCGCGAATGCTACAGTTTGCCTACGCGCTTTGCCGGCGCACGCGCCGCGCGAGCGTCTTTCTCTTTAGCACGAAGCTGCGCGACGTTACGCGCAAGCTGCGCGACGCCGGCCGTGGCGGCCGCTATCGTTTGGACGATTTGGGCGAAGCTTGGGGCGGGGGTACGCGGATCGGCGCGAGTTTGGCCGAGTGCGTGCGTAAGCATGGTGCGCATCTGAGCGATCGAACGTTTGTGATCGTGATCAGTGACGGCCTCGACGTCGGCGATATTTCGCAGTTAAAGGACGCGATGCGCGAGTTGAGGCGCCGCTGCGCGGCGATCGCTTGGGTGAATCCGCACGCGGGGGAGCCCGGTTTCACTCCGTCGGCGAGCGGAATGCAGGCCGCGCTTCCATATCTGAACATGCTTGCGCCGCTCGACGAGTTAGGCGCGTTGGCTCGCTTGAGAAGGCGCGAACGGGTAGCGGCCGGTGCGTGACGCTTTTGCAACCGCAGCCGCTTGGATGGAAGATGGACGCAGCTTTGCGCTCGCGACGCTCGTCGCACTGCGCGATGCTGCCACGGCGCCGATCGGAACGACG
This sequence comes from Candidatus Cybelea sp., assembly GCA_049517595.1. GTDB lineage: Bacteria > Vulcanimicrobiota > Vulcanimicrobiia > Vulcanimicrobiales > Vulcanimicrobiaceae > Cybelea. The sequence goes on from JBEKRW010000105.1 coordinate 5,711, forward strand.
ATTGCGGTGGACACCGGCGGCCACATCGCGGGGAACATCGGCGCGGGCTGCTATGAGGCTGAGATTGTCGAAGCGTGCCTGCAGACCGCGGCCGACGGCCGAGCGCGCCCGGTCGATATCAATCTCGCGACCGAAGACGAGCTATTTGGCGGCGCCGGCTGCGGAGCAATCATGCGAGTCGTCGCGTGGCGTCCGGAGCGCGCGTTTTTCGACGAGGCTCGCGCCATCGCCGCCGGCGAGCGCGACGCGACCCTGAGCTTTACTTACGAAAATGCCGACGGCTCCCGCGAGCTTTTCGAACATGTTGTTCCCGCAAAAGAGATGTTGATTCTCGTCGGCGCTACATCGCTGGCGGCCGAGCTGGCAACGATCGGACGTCGCCTGGATTTCACGGTGGTCGTCGTGGACCCGCGCCCGGCATTCGGCACGAAGGAGCGGGTGCCGAACGCAGATGTAATGGTGACCGAATGGCCCGAGGACTACTTGCCCAAAGTCCTATCGGCGCGTACTTCGATCGTGATCGTTTCCCACGATCCAAAGTTTGATCTCCCGGCATTACGGTCCGCGTTGCGTTCCGATGCCCCATACATCGGATTGCTGGGGAGCCGTCGCTCCCAGGCGGCGCGACGCGAGTCGCTGCGCGACGAAGGGTTCGAGGGGCATGCCATCGTTCGCATTCATGGGCCCGCCGGACTCGACATCGGGGGCGCAACGGTCGCGGAGACCGCGCTCTCCATCCTCGCGGAGGTCGTCGCGAACCGTCACGAGCGCCTCGGCGTTCCGTTACGGGAGACACGTCGAGCGATCCATACCCGGTGATGCTTTGCGCCTCGTTCTGATCCTCTGGATCCTCGGAGTCGCGGTTTCCGGGGCGGCCGTGCTTGGAAAAACGATCAGCATCGTTCTTCCGAGTGGATGGACGATTCCGCAGCCGCAAGGCATGATGACCGAGACGGGCACGATGCCGCAGGGCGCGGCCGCATCGCCCGACGGGAAGACGCTGGCCGTGGTCGAGTCGGGCTTCAATCCGCCGACGTTGGGCCTCTATCGCACGGCCGATCTCAAACAGCTTGCATCCATCACGCTAAAAGGCGCGTTCGGTAGGCCGGTCTGGTTAGACGCACGCCACGTCCTCGTTGCGGGTGCCAACGCCGATGCGCTGCTGGACGTCGATCTCGCCACGCGAACCGTGCATGCCATCGCAATGCCCAAGGAGTCTTACCCCACGGGCGTCGCCACCCTCAATGGGCGCATCTTCGCGGTGGCAACCGACGGCGACGCTTCGGTGCGTATCGGAACGCCGCAAGATCTGCCGAGAGCCAAGGCGGTCCGTGTGGGAGGCCACATCGGCGGCCTCGCATTTACACCGGACGGCAAGACGCTCTTCGCCTCGAACCGCGCGAGCGATTACGTCGCAGCCATTGATACCGAAACGCTGACCGAGCGAAGAATCTCGACTGGGCTTCATCCCTCCGACCTCCTCGTGACGGGCGGCACCCTTTACGTCGCGGAGAGCGACGCGGATTCGGTCGGCGTCTACGACGCCGCGACCGCGAAGCGAATCGCCGGAATCTTCGTGGGAGATCACGTGGCAAACGGACGGCTCACCGGAGTCTCCCCTAACGCCCTTGCGGCCAAAGGCGACTCGATCTTCGTCAGCCTCGGAACTGCCAATTCGATCGCCGTTATTCGCAGCCGGCGAGTTGCCCGGCGCATTCCGGCCGGCTGGTATCCAACCGACGTCGTGCCCGTCGGGGACCGCCTCCTTATCGTCAACGGCAAAGGCGAGGGGACGCGTCCCAATCCCTACCTCTCTCGCGCCTCGAAAGATTACTACGACTACGTCGCGGCGATCGAGTTTGGATCGATTCGAGCCTACGATCTTTCCACAGAACCGGCGAGCCTCGGCGCCCCGCAAGGCGCGCAAGGTTGGCAGCAGTCGCGCAACGATGCCGTCGTACGTAAGGACGGCCCGATCAAACATATTTTCTTTATTTTGAAAGAGAATCGCTCGTACGACCAAGTGCTCGGCGACGTTCCGCAAGGCAACGGGGACCCAAAGCTCACGTGGTTCGGCGCTCGCGTGACGCCCAACGAGCATGCTCTGGCTGCGCGCTTCGGCCTGTTTGACAACACCTATGCCAGTGGCGAAGTCAGCGAGAGCGGGCATAACTGGAGCGACGCGGCATACTGCAACGAC
>JBEKRW010000106.1:0-7851 GCA_049517595.1 Candidatus Cybelea sp.
CAACCTAGGGATCGCGACCCCGCAGTTCTACCATCAGGCGAGCGTCGAGATCGGCGGCTCGACCCCCGATCGCACGTTCAGCTACTACGTCGGCCTTTTAGGCTACAACCAAGAGTCCCGTTTCTTCGACAGCACCAACGGCGCGGGCTATATGACGCCGGGCGGTTTCTTCTCGGGCGACGTCGATGGAACGTTGCTCGGCTACGGCCTCCTGAGCGGCCAAGTGCTCGATACATCGCCGACCGTGGTCTTCGGCACCGGTCAAGGCGTAAAGCCCATCTGTCAACTGTATGGGCCGAAGTTCAGCTTCCCAGACCAGGGATGTTGGCAGTACTATAGCGGCATTGCCGGCGACCCATCGGTAGTCACCGATCGCGAGAACGTGATCAACCTGCACATGGGTATTCCCAAAGCCAATGGATTGCGCGACGACGTGCAGGTACTGTGGAGCGGATCCGCGCTCAACAACTACAGCTATAACAGTCCGGACGATGAGGGACCCGGCAACAACCAGTTCATCTGGGGGGCGTACGGAACGCGGGCTGCGGCTCCGACTTGCGGTCCCGAGACGGTCGGCCCCGGCCTCACCGTCAACGGATGCTCGGGAGTCGGTCAGATCGTTTCCTTTCTGCAGCCGAACCAGTTCTATCTCCAGCGCGTTGGATTGCCGCCGGGGCCGTATTCATGTCCCTCGAGCATCCTTGGGACGACCCCCTGCGCACCCACCTATCTAGGGTACGCCGACGGCGTTGCTTACAACGTTCCGTTCGGCACTCCGATCGGCGCGTACGACTATAAGACCGGCACGGGGACCGTCCGGTCGCCGGGCGTCTATATGGTTCCCGACACGCCGGCTCACGCGTTTAATGGCCCGATCCCGCTCAGCGACAACTCGCAAGCGACCATTCGGAACGACGCCGGCATCAGCAAGCTGCAGTACACCTACGCGCTGAGCCAATCGGCCTATCTGCGAGCGTACGGTTACACCTTCTACTCGGACTGGATGCAGAATAACCCGATCGCCGGCGCAACGGGCGATGGCGTCCCGTCGTTGCCGGCCTCCCCGCAGTACCAGCTCGTTACGCACACCTCCGGCGGGGCGCTGGACTTCCAAGACCAGCTCAACGACCAGAATCTACTGACGCTTGACGGCAACTATACGACCGCCGGCGTCATCCGCTGGAACAACGGCTCGGCTGCCGGAAACGATTCGCCGATCGGCTACATGGCGAAGACGGGCGCCGGCTTTAGCTGCTACGGAAACCAGAGCAATCTTCCTAGCGGCACCTTCGGCTACTCCGTACCGTGTCTGAGTAGCAGCTACTACGACACGACGCTGAGCATCAAAACCTCGTCGGGCAGTATCAACTGCGCCAAGACGTACAGCACCGACTGCATCGTGAATCCCACGTGGACCGGCGTAGCCTCCGGCGGCCCTTCGGGCTACGGTGCCCCGGGCACGCCTGCCGCTAAGGCTGGTGCGCAATGGGATAGTCTCTGGAGCGGCAACGCGAGCGGCTCGTACAACGCGGTTAAACCGGAGTTCGAGAACTTCTCACTTGCCGATCAGTTCCGCCCCAACGATAAGATCCTGATCAACGCGGCGATCCGCTACGACAACTTCACCTATAAACTGCCCGACTCGGCGACCCCGGCCGACGAGTTCTACGCGAACATGACCGCCAACTATACCTGCGTCTACGTGCCGACAAACCAAGTGTTGACGCAACTGCTGGAGCCAGGGCAACCGCCGCCGGCAAATGCCCAGTACGTTAACGGAAGCTGCGACACCGCAGCCGCGCTCCTGCACCCGGCGGGTCCCCACACCGGCTGGGTCCATCCCAACGGCACGACGCAGAACGGCGTCGCGGCACCGAACTTCACGGCGTCCTCGCCCAGCTCGTACACGCTCAATTACTGGGAGCCGCGTTTCTCGGGGACCTACACGCAATCGCCGGACGTCGTCTGGCGCGTCTCGGCCGGCCGTTACACGCAGCCGCCGATCTCCGCGTCGGTCCAGTACCTCAGTGCCTCCGGCGACGAACGCTCGGTTTGGAACAACACGATGAACCTCGGCTTTTACTCGCCGTTCCACCCGATTCCGGGCATCTCGTCGGGGCAGTACGATCTCTCGTACGAGCAGCACTTCCGCGGAACGGACATGAGCTTCAAGCTGACGCCGTTCTACACGTGGGTCACGAACTGGCAGCAACAAACGTTCATCGGCTCCGGTTTCGTCACGCAAGTGCCGGTCGGCGTGAACCGTAACCAAGGCGTCGAGTTCCAGTTCAACAAGGGTGACTTCACCCGCAACGGGTTCTCTGGTCAGCTAGCCTTCACGTATACCAACTCGAAGGTCCAGTTCCAGAACATCCCGACGGCGACGGGCGGCACCATCACCAACGAGCTCGTGGCCCTCAATCAGGTCATCGCTCAATACAATACGCTGACCAAAGCCGGTGGTGGCAGCCCGTGCTACCAGGGTATCACTGGCGTCTCGTGCAGCAAGAAAAACGCGAGCGGCCAAGATACCATCCTGAACCCGTACTACAATCAGCCCGAACAGGGGCTTCTCAATACGAGCGCCTGGTACAACCCGTACTCCACGGCCATTGCTCCGAACCTCAACGGCGCTCTCGGAAGCTACATCTCGCCGATCGTTTCGTCGTTGATCCTGAACTGGCGCCACGACAAGCTGGCGATTACGCCCAGCTTCTCGTTCCAGAACGGCGGCTACTACGGCAGCCCGCTGGATACCAACGGTCTCGATCCGCGCGTTTGCCAGTTCAACTCGGCCTCGACCGGGATCACGAAGGTCTCGCCGAAGACGAATCCGCTGCAGTGCAACGTACTGTACGGGTCCGGAGCCCCCGGACTGGGGCAGTTCGGATACTTCTACATCCCCAATCCGCAAACGGGAACGTTCCTGTTTGATAACTACCAGCAGCCGAGCTCGATTGTCGGAAACCTCCAGGTCGCGTACGACGTGAGCCCGACCGTCAGAGTAACGCTCTTGGGTGCGAACCTCTTCCACTCGTGCTTCGGCGGCACTTCGGCGCCATGGACGTCGGCAAACCCGCCAAGCAACGTGGTCTGCGGATATTCGGCTGCAGGCGGCGTGCTCAACAGCTCGCTCTATCCGTCGAACTTCTACAACGGCACCGGTATCGGCGACCGGGCGGCCAACCACGCGACCACGCCGTTTACCCAGAGCTATCAACCCAGTGGGCTCAACAACGGCGCTATCGGTGGCGCGCCGGCACCGATCAACCTCTACATCAACGCGCAGGTGAAGATCTAACGGGTTCAGGTTCAACCTCGCAAACGTAGAGCCAATGCAAAGCGGGGCCCTTTGGGGCCCCGCTTCTGCTTTGCCCGGCAGGCGCCCGGGGCGAGCGCGCGAAAAATTGTTGACGTGCAGAGATCGTTGCTAGTCTCGATCTGCGTCCTAGCGTGCGCCGGCCTTCTACCGCTTCAGGCTCGGTCCGATGGTAGCGCTGCTTCGGCGACGCCGCCGCCGCAAATCTACCACATCGTGACGACCGCGCTTTGCGCGCGCCTGCACGAATCCGTCCGGCCTGCCGTGGCGATGATTCTGCAGAACGACGGCACGATCGCGAAGAGTCCGCCACTTTTCAAGCGATACGCACGCGCGACTTTCGAGAATGGCACCGCGAGCGGCATTGGCGGCGATTCGATCAATAACACGTCGCCCGGGACCAGCATGTCGCTCCAGCAGATGTCGTATTTGGTGTCGCCGATCGCGCGCAATCTCATCGCGGCGCAGACGTTACTCGACGACCAGAAGCTCCTGGCGCCGACGGGGAATCCCACCGACGACGCGACCCTGGCGCTAATCAAGAAGCAGCTGCTGGAAACCATCGCACTTCAGAGCGCGTCGCTCGACCTGATCAACGGCTTCGTCCAAACGCAGCAGCTGGGCGAGCTTCAGCACGCGGGCGAAGAGTACATCTCCGAGATTCAAGGCACCGACGCCAGCTACCAAACGGCTAAAGAGACGCCGAATCCTTGGCAAGATCCCAATACACCGGGCATCTCCCAGAATCCATACTCGCTCGACCCAAGTCAAATCCCCGGGTTGGCGGTCGGCTATAACCCGCTCTCCCACATTATGGACGGAATGGGGTGGCTGCAGTCCGAGACTTCAAAACGAGAAGACGTCGCCGGGAAAACCCTCTCTGCGGCACTCGCGGCGTGTCCAAAATAAGTTCAACGATGAGGTGAGTTCGTAACATGCATACATTGAGCAGAGTCTTGGCAGCGGCAGGTTTGGCCGCAATGTCTTTTGCGCCGAGTGCAGTTTACGCAGGTACGGCGGGACCTACGCTGGTCTATAACTTCACATACTCCTCAAATCAGTCCATCCAGGCGAGGGATTCGAGCGATAGCGCCGAGGCCGTAAACACAGGCGGCCTAGCAGGCGGTACTAACGGAATCAGCCATTACAACGGCTCCTTGGCCGACAAGGGCACGATGACCGTGCAGGTGGTCGGTACGGAGCAAGACGGAGGACTGGTCGTCAATATCAGCGAGGCCGGGCAGCAGACGCGGCGAGCTCCGGCGGCGACGTGCGTCGTGTACGGCAACACCCGCGTGATCTGCGACCCGAACAAGACCGTATACACCGAGGAGTATACGCTTTTGCGGTTTCTCGGTGGGAAGTTCGTCGATCCAAATCAGCTCGATGCGAATAAGCATTGGACGGCGACCGGTTTAAGCAATCCCAGCGTCACCGTCACGGCCGACTACAGCATCAACAGCAATGACAACGGCCAAATGCAGATCGGCGAGAAGCGTATTGTTAAGGCGTCGGGGGTAGGGCATCTGACGACGGACGTTGAGACGAAGATCGGCTACGATTTCAATCGATCCCTGCCGGTCTCGGTCGACGAGTATGCGACGCAATATACTGACGGCGGTATGAAAGGCACCTCGACGACCACCTATCAAACGACGCTTCAGTTGGTCTCCGACACGACGGCGAATACATAGCTCACTCGCTCAGTTTCCAAACTAAGTTCAACTATGAGGTGAAATTTGCGAATATGCATACAACGAACAAAGTCTTGGTGGCGGCGGCTATAGCCGCATCGTCTTTTGCACCGAGCGCGGCTTACGCGGATTCAACGGCAACCACGCTCGTCTATAATTTTACTTACTCTTCAAAACAATCAATCCAGGCGAGGGATTCGAGCGATAGCGCCGAGGCCATAGACGTTGCAACCCAAGAGTTAGCAGGCGGTACTAACGGAATCAGCCACTACGGCGGCGCGCTGGACGACAAGGGCACGATGACCGTGGAGGTGATCGGTACGGAGAAAGACGGCGGACTCGTCGTCAATATCAGCGAGGCCGGCCAGCAGACGCGCCGAGCTCCGGCGGCGACGTGCGTCGTGTACGGCAATACTCGCGTGATCTGCGACCCGAACAAGACGGTATATACCGAAGAGTACACGCTCTTGCGGTTTCTCGGTGCGAAGTTCGTCGATCCAAATCAGCTCGACGCGAATAAGCATTGGACGCCGACCGGCTTGGGCGGTCCCAGCCTTACCGTTACGGCCGACTACACCATCAACGGCAACGACAACGGCCAAATGCAGATCGGCGAGAAACGCATCGTTAAGGCGTATGGAGTAGGGCATTTGACGACCGACGTCGAGGCAAAGATCGGCTACGATTTCAATCGCTCCCTACCGGTTTCGGTCGACGAGTACGCGGCTCAATATACCGACGGCGGCATGAGAGGCACCTCGACGACGATCTATCAAACGACGCTTCAGTTGGTCTCCGACACGATGGCGAAAACATAGCGCAGTACGGGTACCGGTGCGAGGATTGCGAGACGGCGATCTTCCCCACGACGACTCGTAGCGAACTGCGTTGGCTGCAAGACCGTCTGCACGTCGTTCGCGAGGTCGCGAAACACTCCGGTGGCGGTCTCGACACTTGGATGATGGACGGACTCGGCTTTTTAGACGAACACCAAGGGCACAGCGTAGTACTCGTCTCACGCCGCTAAGGTCTTCTCCGAAAACAAAAATGATGCCGAGGTGAAGGCATCATTTTTGCATGGTTCCACGTTTTGTCGAAGAGGCGTCCTTACCGCGCCACCCCGTTTATAGAAGGAGCCTCGTTATAGTGACCGCCCCTTTGTCATCCTGAGCCAGCCGAAGGGGTTACCTATCATCCTGAGCCTGTCGAAGGAGCGGTATCCGGAGACGTTCGCCGGGCTGCAATGCGCCCGACTGGAGGTGGTTTGCATCGCTGATCCGATCGACGATCTCTTGGACGTCGGCACTCGGGCCGGCGTGGGCGGCAGCGAGCCCCCAGAGCGTGTCGCCCGGCTGGACGATCACGGTGGAGTAACGCTGTGCCGTCGCCGCGTAGAGACGGACACTCGAGAGCATAGGAAGGGCTACCATGACCCCCAGGGCCGCCAGCGCGATCGCCGGCATGAGCGTGAACCGTTTGCGCCTACCCACCGCTTTTTCTCCTATATCTAGTGCCAAACGCCTGTTCGTCCACTACATTTTAGCACGTGGCCGCCTTGCGTTGTCAAGGGATTACGAACGTATGTTTGCCATCATTCATAATTTATGATAGGGTTGTACCGGTTATCCGTGCCATACGCTTGGCACTTTGCCGATGGGAGGAGCGATGCGCAAGGCGGCGTTGGAGAAACCGGCGACGGAACGTCAGCGGAGCATCCTAGACGTTATTCGGGCCTTTACCACCGAGCGGGGCTACCCGCCGTCGGTGCGTGAGATCGGCGAACGGGTCGGCCTCTCGTCTTCCTCCACAATCCACGCCCATCTCAAGGCTCTCGAGCGCCGCGGCCTGATTTCCCGGGATCCGACGAAACCCCGCGCGATGCGCTCGGGCGCGTCGTTCCAGGGGCACGACGCGGTAATCATGCCGATCCTCGGCCGCGTCGCGGCCGGGGTGCCCATCACCGCGCAGGAAGACGTCGAAGGCGAACTGTTGCTCTCGGCCAGCTTCGTGCCGCGCGCGTCCGACGCGTTTATGCTGCGCGTAACGGGCGATTCGATGGTCGATGCAGCGATTCTCGACGGCGATCTCATCCTCGTCCGTCCTCAGCGAAGCGCTGAAAATGGCGAGATCGTCGTCGCAATGCTCGATGGCGAGGCTACCGTCAAACGCTTCTATCGTGAGGTTGGGCGCGTCCGTCTGCAGCCGGAGAATCGCGCAATGGCGCCAATCTACGCGAGCGATGTCGAGATCGTCGGTCGCGTCGAAGCCGTCGTCCGCCGCCTCTAAGCTTTTCCTCGCGTTCGAGCGTCGTGCGGTGCCAATTATGCGCCGGGTCGGCGACCTGGCGTTTATTGCCTCGTTACGCGACGCGCTGCCTTGGAGCTTCATTGGCCTGGCGGCAGCCTTCCTTGGAATTTTGATCTCGGAGCTCGCGAACGGAACCTTCCAGGGCAACACGTTGGGCTTGCGCGTAGCGTCGGCGCTCTTGCCTGCGTTCGGCGTGATGGCGGCGACGCTCGTCGTCATACTGCCGCTGCGGCTGGCACGCGCGACGCATTATGCCGCCGCGCCCTTGTTGCTGGGCAGCGTGGGGGGGTTCGCGCTCGCGCTGCCGCAGCCGTTTGGGCCTGATCCGATCACCTATCTCCGCCTGGTCGGCACAACCGGCCTTTTCGTCGCGATGCTGGCATGCGGCGTGACCGCCGCTTGGATGGCGCTCGCGCGGCGGCACTTTGCGCCGGCGCTTTCGGATTGGCTCGGCGCGCTCTTAGCCGTCGGAACGTTCGGCGCGTTGATCGCCCTACACGTCTCCTTGCCGGCGGCGATTGCTTCGGCGAT
>JBEKRW010000107.1:0-7717 GCA_049517595.1 Candidatus Cybelea sp.
CGCGTATTGGGGAAGTCTAAAACGTTTTCCGTCGATCGGAACGAACGCGACGTTGCTTGTCGTTGCTTGCGTCGCAACGAACGCATCGTATTCGGGCCAATAGCCGTCGAGTAAGAATGCTGCCGCCGGTACGGAGCCAACGCCGTGTATTTTGCGATGTCGTGCGCACGCGACTCGATCGCAGCTGATGCACGATGGCGGCGTGGCAGCAATGGCAACGTCGACAACGGATCGTAATGGTTCGGATACGGCCGCAGTCACCGGCGCAAGGAACTGCACGATCAGACGATCGTTTTGGAGCCGGCAGCGGATCGTGAGCTCGTGCCTCGCGCGAAAGCGCAGATCGACGTAGTTCCAAAAGACCGTCGCATCGCGATCGCGCTCGGCCATCGAGCCGGGCACGAAATGCGAATGCGCGTGCCGTTCGACGATTTCGCAACCGGAATCGAGCGCGGCTGCATACAACGCGTTTGAGAGTTGGCAAAGGCCCCCGCCGACGGTAGGGATGATGCAGCCTTCGCGCAGCTCGCGCCCTTCTACGTATCCGGCGCGGCGGGTGGCGCGACCGATCTGTCGCCAAAAGCTGAACGTGCCGCCGCCGGGGACGACGGTGCCGTCGAGCCGGCGAAGCGCCACGTGCAAGTTGTGGATCTTGCCTTCGATAAGGCGTGCCTCGCGGGGGTCGGTTTCGGCGACCGCGGAGCGGAGCGGCGTCGAAATCTGGGCCAGGAGCGCGCCGTCGAATGAACCGCCGGTGAGCGGCCAGCGGCGGGTCGCGCCGCGGGCGTCGTTCGCGAAGCGCTTGGCGCGGAAAAGCGCCGCTTTGAGCTCGAAGGCGACCATCGCACGTTTCGTAGGGGGCGCCGCGTTCATCGTCGTCATCCGCGTCTATAATAGCAAACCCCGCGTACGGGGTCGTCGCTGCCCACCTCGTGAGTGCGGAACGATCAAACCCTCAACCAGACTCGGTCCGAGCGTCCACCGCATCAGGGCGTTGACATTCGGAGCCACGTAGCCCATCCGTGTAGGTCTTGCAATGCTCCCGCGCTGGCGCCGAGTGCCCCTACGGCTTTAGCGGCGCCGGCGCCGCTGAAAAGAACGGCGACGCGCCGGCTCGACTGTAAGCGCTCGAGCAGATGCCGGCTCCATGAAGCCGTGCTCGCTGCGCTTTAGCGGTGTGCCAATCGCCCCTTCGATACGCGCAAACGAGCCCGCCTCGTCGCGCGAAACGAACGTAATTGCGTCGCCGGTTTTTTGAGCGCGCCCGGTGCGCCCGATGCGATGGATGTAATCGGTGGGTTCGGCCGGGACGTCGTAGTTGATTACGTGTCCGAGATCCGCGATGTCGATGCCGCGCGCGGCGACGTCGGTGGCGACCAGGACCCGGTAGCGCCCTTTCTTAAAGGCATCGAGGGCACGCGAGCGCTGCGCCTGCGAACGATTGCCGTGAATGCGCTCTGCGTCGACCGAGTGTCTCGTCAAAGCACCGGCGACGCGGTCGGCCCGCGCCTTCGTCCGCGTAAAAACTATCGCATTGAAGACGCGTCCATCTTTTTTGAGCAGGTCTACGAGGAGATCCGTTTTTCTGTGCGGCTCCACTTCGTACACCCAGTGGGTAACGGTTTCTACCGGCGTTTGGGGAGCTAAATTGATGCGTACGGGATCGCGGAGAAACTCGCGCGAAAGCTGAACCACCGCACTGCCGAGCGTCGCCGAAAAGCAGAGCGTTTGGCGGTCGGCCGGGAGTTTGGCGATGATGCGCTTTACGGACGGTAAGAACCCCATATCGAGCATGCGATCCGCTTCGTCGAGCACGCAAATCTTAACGTTGTCGAGACGGGCTTCGCCCTGCTGCATCAAATCGATGAGCCGTCCTGGCGTTGCGACTACGACGTCGCTGCCCCGGCGCATGGCGTTGATCTGCGGTTTTATCGCCACGCCACCGTAAATCGGCGTGATGCGCAGTTTTGTGTGCTTCGCCAGCTCTCGAAGGTGCTGCGCGATTTGCTGCGCCAGTTCGCGAGTCGGCGTCAAAATCAGCGCGGAACCGCGAGCGTCGCGCCGTTCGAGCAGTCTTTGAAGTAGGGGAATGCCGAAAGCCGCGGTCTTGCCGCTGCCGGTTGGCGCGCTCGCGAACACGTCGTGGCCCGCTAGAGCAACCGGAACGGCCGAGCGCTGTATGGGCGTGGCCTCGATATAGTGAAGGTCGTCGATGCCGCGACGTATTGCAGCATCCAGAGGGAGTTCTGAAAAAATGGAAATGTTGAAACCGATCTTTTAGTGGGCGCAACTTATCGACCACTCGAAAGATCGCGCTTGAGGACGGGGAGGAGTGTCTCACAGGTTCGTCCCCGATGCAGCCCCTAACACCCAGCAAAAGCAAAAAAGGTTGCGTTTAAGGCTCCGACGGCCCAAAAAGGGAGCCGATGTCGTCTGACTCCCTAAGGGGCCTCGCCTCGCACGCGATAGCGCAAGTGGACCACTCCAGTGCTGAAACGGCGCGCCTCAAGGAGTCCGAGATTCCGTCGCAAGGCGGCTCGAAATGCCGGCTTTCCGCCGCCGACATACCCGTGATGTAAATCAACTTCGACATATGAAAGCGCGAGACGTTTCGTGCGGTGATCCACGCGCAAGCTGCCAGCTGCCCACGCCTCGCATGGCAGCCTGCGACGCGTTTGTGGCTTAGCCCCCCAGGTGCTTTGTATGCGCCCAGGCCGTTATGCGCCAGCCGGCCGCCTCTTTCTGGAGGGTCACGGTTAGCGACGAACCGGTTTCCCTCATCGTCTGACCTTTTTGATTGTAGTGATAGTCGAATGGCGCGCTGATGTACGCGTTATTTCCGGTCACGAAAACGTGCCATGGTGCGCCGATGCCGCCGGTTGCGTCGGTAAGTTGAGCCTTCTTGTTGTAGGCAACTCGCGCGTTCCACCAATCGGTGCAACCCGACGCTCCACCCGTAAGGTACGGATCGAAAGTATCGATGACGACGGCCGGGGAATCGCAAAGCGCTACGAACGCGCTCATGTTGCCTTTGTTCATCGCGTCTATGGCAAGCTTAACCGTATTAATCGCATCGCTCGAGGGTGATGCCGAGCCAATTGCGGGCGTCGCCGAAAACGCCAGGGCCGCGGTTAGAGCCCAACCGGCAAATCGATGGAATCTCATACTCTCTCCCTTGTAGCCCTTGTAGCTACAGAAGCGCATGCGGCAAGCGTACGACGGGCGCCTCGCGCCCAGCAACCACGCATTAGGGTCCACCCGGCGAGTGGACCCAATGGCATCAACTAATAAATACGTTGTTGAGCCGCGGGAAGGCGGCGATTGCTCGTGCAATCGCCGCGGTATGCCGGCCTACGTGATTGTCAACGTCAAGACGAGCGATCCCGAAAAATATGAAGACTATAAAAAGATGGCCCAGGAGACCGTCGCGAAGTTCGGCGGCCGCTACCTAGTGCGGGGCGGCGAGATGAAGGTGCTCGAAGGATCCTGGAACCCGACGCGCATCGTCGTGCTCGAGTTTGATTCGTACGAACGCGCTAACGCATGGTGGCATTCCGAGGAGTACGCGCCGGCTAAGGAACTGCGGCAAAGCCTGAGCACGACCGATCTCCTCGTCGTCGACGGATTCGAGTAAATGCGCCGCTGCTAATTGGCGATGCTGACGGATTGGCCGCCCGATTGGAACGTGAACGACTTGAAGGGAGTCCCACCTGCCGGGTAGTGCCACAAACGAAAGTCTGCGCTGCAAATCTCGTTTCCGCCGGCGATGACCTTGCCTTGCTGATCGTTCACCGGCGTATTCTTGCGACCGACGATGAACGGCGCAACCACATGGGTGTAGTCGCCATCGCAGGTGTCGCTCAAAGTCACTTGGCCGTGAGAAGTTAACGTCGAGCCCGACAGAGTGGCCTCAATAACGCCGGACTGAAGGCCTCCTCCGAGCTGCTGATCGCCAAGCGCGATATACTTGCCGTCCCACATCGTGGAGTCCGGAGAGTAGACCGTGAAGCCGCTAGCGTTCAGCGTCGTGAGAGATTTAGATCCTTTGAGCACCGCGCAGAACGTGACGGCTTCGGATCCCTCGTTCTCGGCTATCATTACCAGATTGCCCTTGTCGTCGTACCCGGCGGTCCATATATAGAGGCAAACGGTCGGATCGCTGTAGACGACGCCCTTGCTGGAACCTTTCGGGAAGATCGTGACGTTCCCCGCGGAGTAACTCGCTCCGAGAAAATCGGTAACCGCAAGATCGTCCGCCTTGTCGACCGAACAACCGAAAGCGTCTCCGCTCGTCGCAAACGTCTTGATGATTTTCTTACCGCCGTGAGCGTACTCGTCGACGACTCCGTCGTCGAAATTCGCGATGTAGACGTCGCCCTTCGCATCGACGCATTGGCCGGATGGCGACGAGAAGCCGGTTAGCATCCCCAGCTGTTTTCCGCTGGCGTAGTCGTACACGGTGACGTCGGTTCCGTTAAACGCCGAAGCGTAGAGCAGCTTTGGTTTGCCGCTCGCCAGCGGGCTCATCCAGGATTTGTCCCGCTCGGAACTCGTGCGCGCAACGGAGAGCGGCGTCAGAGCGCTCTGCGTCGAGCCGCCGCAACCTGCTAGCAGCACCAGGGCTGCGAAGAGTCCGCAACACGCAAACGTCAAGCGTTTCATCATTACTCGTGCACTCCGTTCGTAGCAATGTGGTAAGCGCGGAGCATTCTCGTCAGCGACGAGGAGGCCTTGTGGCGCCATGGTTATCGGCAGTACGTTCTGCAGGTCGACACGTACTTGCGTTCGCTTGGGTTCCCCGCTACGCGCGCTATCGGCGCGGAACGAGATGCGTGAGGAGCGGCAACAGCCGCTGCCCGAGAAACATTCCGATGAGCCCGATGAGTCCTAAGAACGGTGGCGCTGGCGAAGGGAGCTTTCCTAGACTGAAAACGATCCCGACGGCCAAGCCGGTAAGAAGCGCTAGCGTCATCGCGCCAATGGTTGGCATTCCGGTCTGCAAGTTGTGCCTCCTTACGTTCGAGGTTCGAACAGCAATTATGTTACGCTATGCCGGCTCTCACTCCACGCTAGCTTTCGGAGCAACGAAGTGAGCTACGAGCGGCTCCCCTTCGAGCAGCTGCATTATCTGCTGTTGCAGCACATAGTCGGCGTTCGTCACGCGCTGATGCTGACGCAGATGCTCCGTCCACGAGGGTACGAGAAACGTCTCCAAAAAGCGGCCTGATTGTGATGTGTCCTCAAATATCCCCCATGAGATCGCACCGTCTCGCAAGCGCTCGTGCTGCAACTCGTATAAGGCTGAGAGAAACGATTCCCGGTGATCGGAGCGGACGTTATATTCGATCGTCACGAGCACCGGGCCATCCGCTCCTTCGACCGACCGCGATACAACCGGGGGCGGCCACTGCGTGGACGGAGTAAGATCAAGCGTTTCGCCGGTTTGAAGTTTCCAGCGCCACGTCAGAGGGATTGCTGCGAGCATCGTTGCCGATGCGATGAATAGTGCGACCTGGAGATTCGTGAACGTCGCGATCTGGCCCCAGAGCGCGCTGCCCAGTGTCATCGAACCAAACATAACCGTCATATACATGGCGAGGCCGCGCCCACGCACCCAGTCGGGCACTGAAAGCTGGGCCGAAACGTTCAGCGTTGCCACCCCGGCGATCCACGAGGCTCCCGCTACGACGCTTGCGAGCAAGGCGGTTATCGGTTCGCGTGCGATTCCGAAAAGCACCAAAGCGATCGCGGTGCCGGCGCTCGCGATCCCAACCAGTCCGTCGGCACCAAACCGCTTCTTCCAATAAGGCATCACGAATGCCGCACCCACAGCTCCGAGCCCAATCGCGCCGAGCAAGAGGCCGTAAATGGCCGCGCCGCCGCTCACGCGCAGCCGGGCGACAAGTGGCAGCAGCGCCCAATAGGAACTCGCAGACAAGAAGAATGCAACCGTTCTAACGAACGTTCGGCGCAGGGCGTCATTGTTGAACGCATATCGTAAGCCGATTCCGACGGCGCTGCTAAACCGTTCCGGAGGCAAAGTATCCGTCGCCGTCTTCGGTTCGCGCCATCCAAAGAGGACGCCGATAACACCAAGGTTGCTGACGGCATTAATAGCGAACGGCGCGGCGATTCCGAGTGGTCCAATGATGGCGCCCGCTAGGGCCGGTCCGACTGCTCGGCTCAAGTTAAAGCCGACGCTGTTCGCCGATATGGCACTGGGAAGCTCCTCTTTGGGCACGAGACTAGGAACGACCGCCTGCCATGCCGGCGAGGTTAGTGCTCCCAAAACGCTGATGAAGAACATAAACCAAAGGAGCGAAACCGGCGTGACCCAGTGCAGCCACACGACCGCAGCAAAAGCGGCGGAAAGCAACGCGGTCGCACTCTCTCCCCAGATCAGCAGCTTGCGCTTGTCGACAACGTCGGAAAGCGTGCCCGCCACGAGCGCGAGAAGGAACAACGGCGCGCTGCTCGCCACTTGAACGAGCGAAACGACGAACGCATCCTTCGTCAATCCCGTCATCAGCCAGCCCGCGGCTGCACCGTACATCCAGCCGCCGATGTTTGACACGATGGTGGCGATCCAGAGAATCGCAAACGTGCGAAATCGGAACGCCGCTAGCAGGGAAGTCACTTCAGCTCTCCAAGGACTCGTGCCACCCCGAGGCCCCTACCCGCTCAGGTCCCACCGCCCCTCTCACGAGCCACCCCACTAATAAATGTGGAGACTTCCCCCGCGCTTCGGGACGCTGGCGGACGCCGATCGCGTCATAATAGAACTGATGAAAATACCCAGGCTCGCTTTCATATCCGGGGGGCTCTTCGGGGCGATCGTTCTGGCCGTAATAGCGGGTGACGCGGTGATAACCTCAGGTGCCGTGAGGAATCAAGCGGCATTCGAAGCCCCTGCGAAGATTGTTTTCTTCACGCTGTTCGTCGCGTTCGGCTTCTCGCTGATACCCTTGATGGTAGCGGTGGTACTCGCGGGTCTCGATCTGATCGGAAAAGGGCTAAACGTGCAGCCGTTCCAGCCGCTAATCTCCCGGCCCGGCTGGATCGTTTGGCCAATTTGGGTGCTCATGGCGGCCGGTTTAGCAGTAGCGCTGCCGGCCGCCGTTCACGCCGGCTTCTTCGGTAACGAGAGCGTATCGCCGGCTGCGGTAGCCGAGCGCAACGCCGCCCAAGCCATCGCACAAACGCCGTCGCAAGGAACGCTGGTCGCGGCGCCCGGCATGGCGGTCGGCCGCATGATCTCCGAGTCGTCGCTTCGCGTACAACGCGGCTCTGAATCGGAACTGTTCAGCGGCGCCCGATTTGGCGGCGCTGCGATCTTTGACTACGACATCGCCGGCACGGCGATGACCTTTCCCCGGTGCCGCTACTACTACATCACGACCTATGCTCGCAGGCCTTCACGCATCGCCACGATCAACATCGGCATCTCGGCGGAAAAGCTCAGCCGGACGGCACTTGAGGCCGCCAATCGCGATATCCGGGCGAGGTTGATCGCTGACGGCTGGCATCGTTCGGGACAGCTATGGGTGCGTTCCGGAATCGTGCTCGATCTGCGGTCGCGGCGACTCGACGACCCGGTTGCGGGTGAGAATCGCGCGAACGCCGGCGAATGGATAGCGTTCGTTGAACTTCGCGAAGCTAAAGCGGTTACTAAGATCGACTAGTCTTGAACGCGGCTAAGCATAAATTCGTAGACATT
>JBEKRW010000108.1:0-7698 GCA_049517595.1 Candidatus Cybelea sp.
GCGGGCAGGCAAAGATGTGGCAGACCGAGCCGTCCAACCTTTCCGAAACCGGCATCGAGATCGCCGTGCAGCCTCCGGGCAAGAAGCAGATGCCGCTGGCCGCGCTCTCGGGCGGCGAGCGCGCGATGACCGCCGCGGCCTTGATCTTTGCGCTCATCGAGATCAAGCCCGCGCCATTCTACCTTCTCGACGAGGTCGACGCCGCGCTCGACGACGCGAACATCGACCGTTTCTGTCAGATGGTGCGCGAGTTCGCTGCCAAGTCTCAAATGCTCATCGTCACGCACAATAAGAAAACGATGGAGAGCGCGGACCGCCTCTACGGCGTGACGACCAAAGAAGCCGGGGTCAGCGCGATCGTTTCGGCCGAGCTCGCGGCAGAAGCGGAGATGTCGGTTGCCTGATGCGCCCGCGGCAACGCGACGTGCGGCGCTCTTCTCTCTCTTCGACAAAACGGGTTCGGCGGAACTGGCCCACGCGCTCGAGCAGCGCGGCATCGAAATCTACGCAACCGGTGGAACCCGAGCGTTCCTCCAGGAACGCGGCGTACGCGCCAGAGACGTTGAGGACGTGACCGGTTTTCCGGCGCTCTTCGGCGGGCGCGTCAAAACGCTGCACCCCAAGGTTTTCGGTGCGATACTCTTCGATCGCGCGGACCCCGAGCATCGCGCGCAAGCGGAGAAGTATGCCATTGCGGAGATCTGCGCGGTCGTCGTAAATCTCTATCCCTTCGAAGAAACGGTCGCCCGCCGGGGGACGACCGAAGAAGAGGCGATCGAGCAGATCGATATCGGCGGCGTTGCGTTGTTGCGAGCGGCGGCAAAGAACTTCGACCACGTCGCCGTGCTGACGCACCCTTCGCAGTACGCGGAATACCAAGCGGCGATCGAGTCGAGCGACGCGCCGCCGGCAATGCGCCGGAAGTTTGCAATCGCGGCCTACGAGCGAACTGCGGAGTACGACGTCGCAATCTCGCACTACCTCGCAACGGCGGGCGAGGTCTTGCCAAGCGAGCTTCCCGGCGCGCTCGCACTGACGCTGCGGCTCGCGAAACGGCTGCGGTACGGCACGAATCCGCAAGAGCGGGCGGCATTCTATCTCGACCGGCCCGAGCGTTTGCCCGAGCAACTGCACGGAAAGGCGCTGTCCTACAATAATCTGCTCGATCTCGACGCCACGCTGCGGCTGCTGTCGCGCGCGCCGCTGGGAGCTGAGTTCGGAAGCGACCGGGAGCGCTTCATTCGGGCGGCCGTCGTAAAGCATACGGTTCCCTGTGGCGTCGCGCAGCGATCGCACGTCGGTTTGGCGGTTCGGGAAGCGCTCGACGCCGATCCGGTCTCCGCCTTCGGTGGAGTCGTCGCCGTCGACGCTCCGATCGACGCGGTCGCCGCGCGGGCCCTGGAGCGGCACTTTCTCGAGATCGTCGCTGCGCCGGCCTTCGATCCGGACGCACTCGACTTGCTCAAGAAAAAGAAGAATCTTCGCATCATGCGCTTTATGCGCTCGCTCCCCGACGAGTTAGCGCACGAGCTGCGCCTGCGAAGCGCACTCGGTGGCGTTCTCGCCGAAAACGACGATCCGGCCGCTCCCGCCGAAGAGTGGCGCGTCGTCAGCCGCTGCCAGCCAAGCCCGCAGCAATGGCACGATCTCGCCTTCGCTTGGGACGTCGTTCGGCACGTGAAGAGCAACGGCATCGTGATCGTCAACGGCGGAACGACCCGTGGCATTTGCGCGGGACAGACGAACCGCGTCAGCGCCGTGCAGATCGCCTCCCAGCGCGCGGGCATCCACGCCAGAGGCGCCGCCTGCGCCAGCGACGGGTTCTTTCCGTTTTCCGATGGTTTGGAAGCCGCCGTCGCCGGCGGGTGCGCGGCGATCATCGCGCCCGGCGGCTCGGTCCGGGATGGTGAAGTAATCGCCGCAGCCGATCGTGCCGGCGTCGCGCTGGTCTTCTCGAGCTATCGCTATTTCTTGCACTAGGAGTTTATGATGCCGCGTTTTCTCCACACCTCGATCTTCGTCAACGACATGAAAGAGTCGATCGACTTTTACACGGATAAGCTCGGATTGCGCCTGCTCGACGGTCCGTTTCACTATCCCGGCAACGCCGACATGGCGTTCGTCGGAAACGATTGGAGCTCGTACATCGAGTTGGTCTACGACTTGGAAGAGCATCCTCCGTATGCGCTCGGCAACCGCTACGAGCATCTGGCCCTGGAAGCCGACGGCGATCTGCGCCAGTACGTCGACACCTTGCGAGCCAAAGGTGTAAAGATTCTCAAAGACGTCTACAAATCGCCCGGCGGCAGCCGCGCGATCGCCTTCGTCGAAGATCCAAACGGAATTCCGGTCGAACTGCTGGAGCCGCGTCACCGGTAGATAAACGGGTCCGCCGGCGGGGCGATGCGTTGCGTGCTTGCGGCAACCAGTCGAAGATCGCCGCCGGAGCTCTCGATGCGTCCGTCCACGCGCAACCAGCTGCCCGTCGCGTAACGCGGCGCGCGCTCGAGGCGAACGACCACCGGCGCGGCATCGGCGCGACAGCAGGTTATCGCGTAGCGCACCAACGCGCTTTTCGCCCCGTCGCGCGTAAGCGTTCCGGTAAACGTCAACCGCTCGCCGGCAAAGAGATCCGTTAGCGTCGTTTCGGTCGCGTGATACTGCGGCGGCGGGGCGCCGGCGACGGCACCGGCCAACATCAGGACCGGCGCCCATTGCAGCGCCGCGCTCTGCTCGCGCCGGTATGCAATCGCGCAGATCAGCGCCGCGGCGGCGCACGCCGCCAGAAGGGGCCCGATCGTAGGATTGACGAGCGCATCTCCGTGGCGCAACGCAACGATTGCAAATGCGGCGATCAGGAGTATGTAGGCCAACGCATCGTGCCCATTCTTGGAGTGCGTACTCGGCACGAGCGCGCGCAGGTCGATGATTCCGGCGACGCAGAGGAAGGCCGCCGCTGCGATTGGAGCCTGGGCGCGCAACGCACCTGCCACCGCAATCGCGCCAAGCCCGCAAGGCGCTGCCGCAAAGCCGAGCAACGCGCCTGCGGCGACGTCGAGCACTGGCGAAAGCTTCGCAGGATCGATTGCGGCGGCGGCCTGCGTTGCCGCACCTGCGAGAAGTGCCGATGGAAGGAGCGTGGCAAACTCGCCCAGCCAGTTCGACGAGCGCGCGCAACCGAAGCGCAGGCTTTCCCTGCGCAAGAAGCGCGCGACCAGGAGCGCGGCGGCGAAGCGTGCGGCAGCCACCAGCGGCCCGAAGAGCAGCCACGTCGCGGCGGCCGCAGGAAGCGAACGCGCCGACGGGCCGGCTGCGCAGCCACAACCGAGATATGCGACGGCGTGGGGATGGCGCAAGAAGCGCGCCGCAACCACACCCGCCAGTAGGAATGGTGCAGCCTCGAAAAGCGCGCTCGCCGACGTCGCTAGCGCGCAGCACAGGGCTCCGGGTGAAAAGAGCGTTGCTACGACCAGAAGTGCGGCGGCGTAGAGTGCGATTCGCATCGGCTCCCATCACGCGCGCAGGGCGCAATGGCTAGTTAGCCGGCCCGGCGAACCGGTCGGCCGTGCCCGAGAACTTTGGCGCCCCCCGCGGTACCCAGGACTTCGTCCCTCCCGAGTCCGGGCGCTGGAACGAGCTTGAAGCGCGGATTCATCTACTCGCAGGGCGCTTCGGATACGGGGAGATCCGGACGCCGGTCTTTGAGTCGACCGAGCTTTTCGTTCGAGGCGTCGGCGCGCAGACCGACATCGTAGAAAAAGAGATGTACACGTTCGACGACCGTTCCGGCCGCAGTCTGACGCTTCGCCCGGAGTGGACCGCGCCGGTGGTCCGCGCCGCTCTGGAACACCGCCTCTTTATCCTAGGGCCGTTGCGGCTCTATTACATCGGACCGATCTTTCGCTACGAGCGCCCGCAGAGGGGGCGCTACCGGCAATCGCACCAGTTCGGCGTCGAGTGCTTTGGGTTTGCGGGCCCGGAAGCCGATTTGGAAGTGATCTCGCTCGCCTGGGAGCTGGTGCGCGGATACGGGATCAGCGACGCGGTGCTCAACCTGAACACGATCGGCGACATCAACTGCCGCCCCGTCTATCGCGACGCGTTGGTCGCGCACTTTGCGCCGCATCTGGCGGAGATGAGCGAAGAATCGCGTTTACGAATCGAGCGCAATCCGCTACGCCTGCTCGATAGCAAGCACCCCGCGGACGTTCCGTACGTGGCGAGCGCGCCGGCCTTTGAGTCGTTTCTCTGCGCGCCGTGCCGCGAGCACTTCGACGCGCTCAAATCGTACCTCGAGTTGGCCGGCATTCCGTTTACGATCAATCCGCGTATCGTTCGCGGACTCGACTATTACGGAAGAACGGTATTCGAGATTACTTCGAACGTGCTCGGTGCCCAAAGCAGCGTTTGCGGCGGCGGCCGTTACGATGGTTTGGTCGCATCGCTTGGCGGCCCCGACGTGCCGGCGGTTGGTTTTGCCCTCGGCATGGAGCGCTTTCTCATGATGCTCGAGGCCCGCGGCGCCCAGGAGGAAGCGCCACGGCGGGGACTTCAGGCCATTGCGTTGGGAGCGCAGGCGCGCGCCGTCCTGGCACCAATCGTCGCGGCGCTGCGCCGCAGCCTCGATGCGCCGACCTACGCGGATTACCTCGAACGTAAGCTGATCGCTCAGTTGAAGATCGCCGACCGGAATCGAGCGCGTTATGCGCTGATCCTCGGGAGCGACGAGCTTGCCGCCGGTGAGGCGGTGCTGCGGGACCTCGAGGAGCGAAGCGATCGCCGAGTGCCCTTCGGCTCGATAAGAGTCCTTGTCGAGCTTCTCGTAGAAGCGGGTCTGTGATGGACGAGCGCTACGCGCAGGAGACGCAAACGTTACGCGAGCTGCTCGCGCTGATGCACGAGCACGACCTCGATACGATTAAGATAAAACTCGGCGACGCAATCTACGAGCTGTCGCGCGCAGGCTCCGAGCCGGTGCCGCAGGCCGCGAGTTCCTCCTCCGCCTCGGCAGGCGAAAGCGCACCCGTAGCCGGCGCAAACGTCACCAAAGTGCTGGCGCCGCTGACCGGCGTCTTCTATCGGTCATCTTCCCCCGACGCCACCCCATACGTCGAAGTGGGCGACCGCGTCGAAACCGGCGACGTCTTGTGCGTTCTCGAGGCGATGAAACTCTTCAACGAAATTCAGAGCGACTATGCGGGCACGATCGTGCGCGTGGTGCCCGGCAACGGCGAGCTGGTCTCGCACGGTGAAGAGCTTTTTTGGATCGAGCCGCACTAATGGCGGACTCGATGGCGCGCTACCATGGACGGCGCGATTTCGACGAACTGCTCGCCGACCGGCGCGGGTTTCTCGATCCGCCGCAATATCGCGAGCAGGTCGAAGCGATCGTCGATGCGGTCGTCGCCGCGCTTCGAGCCGGCAAGAAAGTCTTGTGGTGCGGCAACGGCGGCAGCGCGGCCGAAGCGCAGCACATGGCCGCCGAGCTCTCCGGGCGCTACCTGCGCGAGCGGCCGGGCCTCAACAGCGAAGCGCTCTCGGTGAACTCCTCGACGCTGACTTGCGTCGGCAACGATTACGGCTACGACTACGTATTCTCGCGCCAGGTCGAGGCGTTCGCGCAAACGGGCGACGTCGTGATCGGCATGACGACCAGCGGCACGTCGCGCAACGTCGTGCTTGCGCTGCAAGCTGCGAAGCGTCGCGGCGCGGTGACGGTGGCGTTTACCGGTAACGGCGGCGGTACGGTGCTCGAATACGCCGACCTTGCGTTGGTCGGTCCCGACGGCTACGCCGCAATCGTCCAGGAAGTCCATCAGGTGATGGCCCACATCGTTTGCGACTTGGTCGAGCAGCGCTTGATCTTCGAGGGCGGCTTGCCGTGACCTCATTGATGGCCCCCGACGCGCGAACGCTTTTCGAGCGCGCTAAGGGTCGCCGGATTCTCGTCATCGGCGATCTGATGATCGACGAATGGATTTGGGGCACGGTGACGCGGATTTCGCCCGAAGCGCCGGTGCCCGTCGTCGCCGTTGCGGATCATTCGTTCACGCTGGGCGGGGCCGGAAACGTTGCCAGCAATCTGCGCGCCCTGCACGCCGGGGTCGTTTTTGCGGGAACGATCGGCGGCGACGCATTCGGCGTGCAAGTGCGCAGCCTGCTTCAAGACCAGCAGGTGGACGAATCGGGAATCTTCACGTTAGCCGATCGGCCAACGACCCGCAAGACTCGCGTCGTGGCGCACAACCAGCAAGTCGTGCGGGCCGATTGGGAGTCCACCGCGCCGCTGTCCGACGACGACCGGGGGCGGATTGCAGCCTTCGTTCGGCGTCGCGCGGCAGATTGCGACGCCGTGATCTTGAGCGACTATGCCAAAGGGTTGCTTTGCCGGGAGATCGTCGAGGCGACGTCGATCTGTCCCGTCGTATTGGCGGATCCGAAGCCGCAGAACGTTGGGCTGCTTCGCGGCGTCACTTGCGTCGCGCCCAACGTGGCCGAAGCATCCACGATGACCGGCGTTTCCATCGTCGACGACGCCAGCCTCGAACGGGCGGGCGTACGTCTCGTCGAGATGCTCGATTGCCGGTACGCGGTCATCACCCGCGGCGAACACGGCATGGCGCTCTTCGGACAAAAGGGCGAGCGGCTGAAAATTCCATCGGTCGCGCGGACCGTCTACGACGTAAGCGGTGCGGGCGATACCGTTATTGCGGTGCTAGCACTTGCGCTGGCGGCGGGCGCGGCGATCGAACAGGCGATGCAGCTTGCCAACTTTGCCGCCGGGGTCGTCGTCGAGAAGCTCGGAACCGCGACCGCGTCGCCCGAAGAGATCGTAGCGCTCGTCGAGCCCGCCGGTTAGAACCCAGATGAACGCGGAGCTCTTCTTTGGCCGTCTGTTGCACGCGCAGGAGGCGGTGCAATGGCGCGAAGCGCTGCGAGCCCAGGGCCGAAGCGTCGTCTTTACCAACGGCTGCTTCGACGTGTTGCACGCCGGTCACGTGGAGTATCTCGCGTGGGCGCGCGCGCAAGGCGACGCGCTCATCGTCGGTTTGAATGAAGACGAATCGGTGCGGCAAATCAAAGGCCGCGCGCGGCCGATCGTTCCGTTCCGGGATCGAGCCGAGCTGCTGCTCGCGTTGCGCAGCGTCGATGCCGTCGTCGGGTTTTCAGAGCGCACGCCGGAGATCTTGCTCGATCGCATTCGCCCCGACATCCACGTCAAGAGCGACCAATACCGTGAAGAGGAGCTTCCGGAGCGAAGCGTCGTGCTGGCCTACGGCGGCCGAATCGCGCTCGCGCCGCACGCGGCCGGAAAGAGTACGACGGAGACGATCGCCCGCATCCTCGATGCGTATAGCCGTCACGGCTAACGGTCCCGGCGAGGTCGCCGGGTGGCTGCGGCCGCTGCTGCGCGCACTTTACCGGCGGCAACCGGATCTGGAGGCGCTGGTCTTTCTCGTGCCCGACGACTATGCGACGGGCTTCGAGGCGCAGATCGTGCGCGATGCGTTTCCGGCGGCCCGCGTCTTTAGCCCAAAAGAGTATTTAAAGTTTGCGTTTGGCGCGCGCCTCGAGAATCTTCCGCCGCGCGTGGATCTCGTGCAGTATATTGGCGGCGACCTCTTGCATGCCGCGCGCGTTCACGCGCGGCTCAAGGGCCGGGCCGCGACCTATAAGTTCTCCCGCCGGTCGTACCGC
>JBEKRW010000109.1:0-8108 GCA_049517595.1 Candidatus Cybelea sp.
GATCTCGCCGATGCCTATTGGCCTGATGGCAGGGCCACTATCGTCCACGGCGCGCAGACTACGGTCGCCCGCACCCTGAAGCCTTCAGAACTCCCTTCTACATCCCGATAAGGGATGTAGATGCTCTCCCTTGGCTAGTTCGGAAAACTTAGCACCAAGCCGGCCCCTTTATGGGCCGGCGCCTTAAGCATTCAGAAAGCTTCTCTCTATGCTCACCTCGCTAAGCCCTCACCTTAACGGTGACGGGCAGCACAACGGCTCCCCCACCGCAGATTCCGGCCAATCGCTGGGGCAAGTCACGAAGATTACCGGCTCGCAAATCATCGTCACCGGTCAAATCGACGAATCGAGCAAGAGCGCGATCGGCGCGGGGGCGCTCGTCAAGATTTGCGGCTATCGTGACGTCATCGGCATCGCCAACTCGATCGAGCTCGACACCGCAACTCGGACACGCATAATTTGCGTGGGCTTGGTCGGTGAGATTACCGGTTCGGGCGAACCCGAGCGTTCGCGTCGGCACGCTCGGGAACAACGAGCTGCAGTCGGCCTTCGTCATGGTTGACGAGCTCCTGGCAAAGCACTTTGCGATCGTCGGCTCGACCGGCTGCGGAAAGTCCTGTTCGGTCACGCTGATTCTCTCCGAAATCCTCGCCAATCAGCCCAACGCCCACGTTGTCCTGATCGATCCACACAACGAATATTCCACCGCGTTCGGCGACCTTGCCGAAGTGCTGAACGTGCAAAATGCCCGGCTGCCGTTCTGGTTGCTCAATCTCGAGGAAGCCGTCCGGATATTGGTGCGCGGCGGCACGCAGCAAGAGCAAGAAGTGCAAGAGATCATTCTTAAAGATGCAATGCGGCAATCGCGCCAGCGATATGCCAGCTCAGCCGAAGCCGGTTCGTGGATTACGGTCGATACGCCGGTGCCGTTCCCGATTCACGAACTCCGTCGAAACTTACGCGAGATGATGGGGCAGGTCAACAAGACCGACACCGCGGGTCCCTACCGGCGCCTCGAAGCGCAACTGGCGTCGCTATCGGAAGACCGGCGCTACTCGTTCATGTTCGGCGAAGAGCTCGCCGCCGAGGATTCGCTTTCGGAACTGGTCGGCAGGCTGCTGCGAATTCCAGTCAACGGAAAACCGATTACGATCATGGACTTGTCGGGCGTCCCCTCGGAGATCGCCGACGTCGTCGTCTCGGTCACCAGCCGCGTGCTCTTCGATTTCACCTTATGGTCTGACCCGGCCCGACGGCCTCCGATACTCTTGGCCTGCGAAGAGGCGCACCGGTACCTGCCTGCGGCCGGAGGGAACGCCTTCGCTGCCTGTACGCGCGCTATCAGCCGCATCGCACGCGAGGGGCGCAAGTACGGCATCTCGCTCGCCTTGATTTCCCAACGCCCGTCGGAGCTTTCACCGCAGGCGCTCTCGCAGTGCGGCACGGTCTTCGCATTGCGTTTGGGCAACGACCTCGACCAACGTTTCGTCGAGGGCGCGCTCCCCGACACGGGCCAGATGATGATGGGCGCGTTGTCGAGCCTGCCCGCTCAGCAGGCGGTGGTTTTTGGAGAAGCGGTCTCGCTGCCGATGCACATCCGATTCGATAACCTTCCGCCGGAGAAACGGCCGCGCAGCCAAAGTGCGCGCTTCTCCGAAGCATGGCAAACCGACTCGGCCGGCGTCGAGTTCCGGGACGAAGCGATTCGCCGCTGGCGCAGGCGCACCGACTAAGACGTTCGTTTGAGCTCCGCAAGCGCGTAAGCGGCTTGCCCTAGGCTCAATCCGCCGTCGTTTGCCGGAACTCGCACGTTAAACCAGAGCTGGTCTCCCAGCGCTTCCAGGAGGAAATCGAGGAGCAGGGCGTTCTGGAAGACTCCGCCGGAGACGACGACGCGATCGACGTCGTACGCGCTTGCCGCGACGACTACCGCGTTGGCGACGGCCGCGTGAAACCCGCGTGCAATCTCGCATGGAGCCCGGCCGGCGCGGCGATCGGCGACTATCGACGCGAGCATCGGCCGAAAATCGAACTGCTCACGTTCAAATCCAAGTACGTACGGTGTTACGTCTTTGCTCGATCGAGCGAGATGCTCGAGCCACATCGCGGCCTGTCCTTCGAAACTCTGCTCGTGCGCGAATCCGGCGAGCGCCGCGACGGTATCGAAGAGGCGCCCGATCGAAGTAGTCTCGAAAGTGCGAACGCCGTGTTGCACGAGCGCGCGGGCACGTGCGTACCGTTCTGAAAATGAAAAAGGCGGCCGATCGAAAGCGATGCCGTCGTCGATCTCGTAGAGAAAGCCCGCCGCCGCCTGAACCGGGAAGCGCGCGGCCGCGTCGCCGCCTGGAAGCGGCGCCGGGCGTAGATGTCCAACTCTATCGAAACCGCCGGCGAGCGATCCCATGAAGATCTCGCCGCCCCAGATCGTGGCGTCGTCGCCGTAGCCGGTACCGTCGAACGCGAAGCCGAGCACCGTCGTCTCCCAGGCACCGCGCTCGGCGAGAACGCTAGCGATGTGCGCCCGGTGGTGCTGCACTCCGATCCGGCGTCCGGGAAGCGAGCCGGCAAACTCGGTACTGCGATAACCAGGGTGCAGATCGTGCACGACCGTCAACTGCTCGGGCCTGACTTCGTACATGTCGCACAGGTCGCCAACCGTGGCGACAAAGGCGTCGCGGGCCGAAAGGTGGTCGAGGTCGCCAATGTGCTGGCTCGCAAATGCCTGACCGTCGACGACCAGCGTTAGGGCATTCTTCAAGTCACCTCCGAGCGCGAGAATCGGCACACTCGTAGGGAGCGTGGCGACCGCCTCGGGAGCCAATCCACGCCCGCGGCGAAGGACGACACGGGCTTTCCGAACGACCCGTACCACGGAGTCGTCGACTCGCCGCGCGATCGGCCGCTCGCCGATTAGAAACGCATCGGCAATCCCTTCGAGCGAAGCGAGCGCCTCTCGATCGTCGTAGGCGATCGGCTCGCTCGAGCGGTTAGCGCTCGTCATCACGAGAACGTCCGGCGCACCGGCCGTAAAAAGAAGATGGTGCACCGGTGTGTATGCCAGCATAACGCCCAGGTCGGAGTTTTCCGGCGCGACGCCTTCGAACGAGCGCTTCGCGGGCGCGAGAACGATCGGCCGTTCCATCGACGTCAGCGCCGACTCCGCCTCGGCATCCAGGTCGACGAGCGTTCGCGCGATCGCGAGATCACGAGCCATCAGGGCGAACGGCCGTTCCTTGCGATATTTTCGTTCGCGCATGGCTGCGACGGCAGCGGCATTCGAAGCGTCGCAGGCGAGATGATATCCGCCGATTCCTTTAACGGCAACGATTGCGCCGCACGCGAGCAGCGCGGACGCCCGTTCGATCGCGGCCGCCCCGGGGAAGGCGTCGCGACCCGTAACCAAACGCATCGTGGGACCGCACGCCGGGCACGCCACCGGCTGGGCGTGAAAACGACGGTCTGCGGGATCGGAGTACTCGCGGCTGCACGGCTCGCAAAGCGGCCAATCGCGCATCGCGGTGCGCGGGCGATCGTACGGCAAACCATAGACGATGCTGTATCGCGGGCCGCAGTTCGTGCAGTTGATATACGGATATGCAAAGCGCCGGTCGGAAGGGTCGAAAAGCTCGCGCAAACAGTCATCGCATACCGCGAGGTCCGGCGAGATGCGCACGGTCGGAGCTCCGGCACCGAGGCTTTCGCGAATCTCAAACGCTACCAAACCCTCAAGCGCGATCGGCGTGACGTCAAACGTCGCGACGTGCGCCGCCGGCGGCGGGTTGTGCCGCACCTCGTCGACGAAGCGCGCGATCGCGTCGTCGCTGGCCTCCGCGACGACGTGAACTCCGTCTTCGGCGTTGAGGACCCAGCCGGCGACCGCGTGACGCCGCGCCGCGCGGTAGACGAACGGCCGGAATCCGACGCCCTGCACAACGCCGGTGATGTGCAGGCGCACCGCCCGCACGGAAGTCGCCTTATCCGTTACCGACATAGCAGCCGCGTCCGGAAACTCCCACTTGGCTGACGCGTCCTTCTTCTACCAGTACCGGAACCATTGGATTGGCGCCGACGAGCTCCCGCAGTCGCTTCCGCGCCGCCCCGTCGACCTCGATGTCGTATTCGATAAATTCGATTGCATCCCACTCCAGCTGCTCGCGAACCTCTGCGCAGTAGGGGCACGATTTGGTGGTAAACAGCTCACGCATCCGCGAGCCGTCCGATCGCGCGACGCATCGCGTGATAGATTGTGGCCTGGGCTTCCTGAACGCGGGGAATGTAATCGGACCGCACGACGATTGCATGATCTGCAAGACGGCGCCGGAAGATCTCGCCGCCATCGTAACCCAGGAGCGCGACCGTGCAGTTTCCGCGCTTCCGCGCCTCTTCCAGCGCTGCAATGACGTTGAGCGAGCCGCCGCTAGTAGACAAAGCTATGACGACGTCCCTTTCGCGAACGTGCGCGATGAGCTGACGCAAAAAGATGAACTCCCTGCCGACGTCGTTGGCAATGGCCGTTATCGTGGCCGGCTCGGCAGCGAGCGAGAGCGCCGGAACCGGATCCAATCCCGCCGGCGGCGAGACGCAATCCAGCGCCCAATCGGTGGCATCGGTCGCCGAGCCTCCATTGCCGAAGAGCAAGAGCCGGCCACCCGCGCGCAGTTCTTGCGCGATTGCCGTAACGGCGTCGGCGATCGCGGGCGATTCTTCGGAAGCCACCCGTTCGCGTAGAGCTTGCGCGTCCGCCGCTTTTTGAGCGATCGAGGCTGCGACGCTAGCGGTGACGACGTCGCCCGACGGCTGCTCGCCCCCAAGAAATGGATAGAGAAATGCCGACGCGCCGGCGTCACCATCGCGATGGCGATGTTCTAAGAAGACGTGCACGCTCTCGTAGAGCATGTGACCGGTGATCTCGACGATCTCTTGATGCACGTGCTCGTCGTCGCTCGCGGCAGGTACGGCAAAGTCGGCGTGGCTCCCGCCAAGCGCGATCGTAAATGCGCCTGAGGTGCGGGCATCCGCCAACGCACGATCGACGGCCGGGTCGCCTCCGGGCGGCCCGAAAGCAACCACCACGTCTTTCGGCCCCGCGATAACGGGCAGGCACGATTCAAAGGAGAGACTCACGTCAGAAGCGGGCAGAGCCGGCTTGCCGACGAGTACGGGATGAACGAACTCGACGGCCACGTGCGCGGCGTCGGTCGCATAAGCGCCCCGCCCGAATGCATAGATGCTGCCCCCGGCGCTGAGTCGTTGCGCGACCGCGCGGGCCGCGCGCGCTATTTCTTCACCGCGACTGTCGAAGAAGCGCTGCGCCACCGGCGAACGGCCGCGAATCGCCCCTGCAACCCAGACCGCGAGTTCGGCCGAATTGCGCGTGGCGTTCAACATATGCGAGGGAGCGGATCGCCGACGAGCATGTCGATTACTCTGGTTCCGCCGTAGCCGTTTATTCCAACCACGCGCTGTTTCGGCTCGGCGCGCACCTCGCCGATCAGAACTGCCGATTCACCACCGGGAACGGCGCGCACGGCGGCGACGGCCTCGTCGGCGCGTTCCGCATCAACCACGGCCAGAAACTGCCCTTCGTTGGCGATGTGCAGCGGATCGAGGCCGAGCAGCTCGCAGGCACCCCGCACCGCATCGTGCATTGGGACGCAATCTTCGTAAAGCGCAACCCCGTATGCGGTCCCGCGCACCAGCTCGTTGAGCGAAGTTGCCACGCCGCCACGCGTCGGGTCGCGCATCCATCGCACGTCCGACGCGCACCGGTCGATCAGTGCGCTGACGAGCGGCCAAACCGGTCGTGTATCCGAGACGAGCTCGGCCTGTAGGTCCAACTCGCCGCGCGCGAGCAGAATCGTTATCCCGTGCGCGCCGATCGGCCCGGAGAGCAGTATCCGGTCACCCGGCCGAATCGACGCGGCGTCGATCGTGACGCGATCGTCGATCAGACCGATCCCAAAGGTGGAGACGTACATGCCGTCGGCTTTTCCGTGCTCGACGACTTTCGTATCGCCCCCGACGATGCAGACGCCGGCTTTGCGCGCAGCAATTGCCATCGCCTCAATCTCGCTCTCGAGCGTGCTCGCCGGCAACCCGGCTTCCAAGATCAGCGTTGCCATTAAGGCGATCGGTTTTGCCGCCGATACGGCGAGGTCGTTCAAGGTTCCGTTGACGGCGAGCTCGCCGATCGAGCCGCCCGGGAAGCGCAGCGGCTTGACCACGAAGCCATCGGCGGTCGTCGCGACGCTCTTTCCGTTGATCGGAATCGTGGCGGCGTCGGCGAACGTTTGCAGGATCGGATTCGACAGGTACGATCCGATCAACCCCTCGACAAGACGCCGCGACGCGATGCCACCCGCACCGTGCGCCATCTCGATCTGCGTGTCGGCAAAATGCGGGGTCTTTCGCACCGGTTGAACGACGGTCACGCTACGCCTCGACGACGGATGCGTGCATCGCATAGCGATAGTAGGCCGCGCACGCGCCCTCGCTCGAAACCATCAGCGCGCCGACCGGATGCTCGGGGTTGCACTCGGTTCCGAAGAGTTTGCACTGCGGCGGCTTCAGTACCCCCTTGAGAACTTCGCCGCACTGCGCGCCGCGCGGATCGGTCACGCGAACGCCAGGAACGTCGAACAGCTTTTCGGCGTCGAAGCTCGCAAAGCCGGGCTTGATGCTCAACGCCGATTGCGAGATGAAGCCCAGGCCGCGCCACTCGAAATATGGGCGCAACTCGAACACTCGCGCCAGAGCCGTCAACGCGGGCGGATTGCCTTCCCACGGAACGATTCGCCTGTACTGATTCTCGACGCGCGCCTCTCCGGCATCCAATTGCCGCAGAATCAACAGGATCGATTCGAGAATGTCGAGCGGCTCGAATCCGGAAACGACGACGGGCTTGCCGTAATCGCGGGCGATGAACTCGTAGGGGCGGCAACCGGTGATTGACGAGACGTGGCCCGGCCCGACAAAGCCGTCGATTCGCATGTCGGGCGAATCGAGGATGGCGCGCATCGCCGGCACGATCGTAACGTGGTTGCAGAAGACCGAGAAGTTGGTAACTCCGAGTTCCTGGGCACGCAAGATCGTGAGCGCGGTCGAAGGCGCCGTCGTCTCGAAGCCGATGGCAAAGAAGCACACGTGCTTCTCGGGATTCGAGGTCGCGATGCGCAGCGCGTCGAGCGGCGAATACACCATCCGAATATCCGCGCCCCGGGCCTTGAGCTCGAGTGGCGTGCCCTTCGTTCCGGGAACTCGCATCATGTCGCCAAAGCAGGTTAGGATGACGTCGTCGCGTTGCGCGATTGCTAAGCCGTCGTCAACGCGCCCAGTCGGAAGCACGCAGACCGGGCAGCCGGGTCCGTGCACCAGTTCGATGTTCGGCGGCAAAATATCGCGCAGACCGTGGCGGTAGATTGAGTGGGTGTGGCCGCCGCAGACTTCCATGATGCGGTAAATGCGGGAAGGCTGCGCGGCCCGCGCGATCTCGCGCGCGACTCCCGAGACGATGCCGGCGTCGCGGAATTCGTCGACGTACTTCACCCGACGGGCTCCGCGAAAGAATACCCGCGCACTTCTTCGATTGCCAGAGCCTCCTCGCCCATCGCTCGCAGCATGCGAAGCTGATCGTGCGCTTGCCCCTCGTCGATCTTACTCAGCGCGAACCCTACGTGGATCAAGATCCAATCGCCCGATGCAACGGCACCTTCGTCTAGAAGCCCGATGTTGACGTTGCGGGTAACGCCTCCCACGTCAACGCGAGCGAGAGGCTCCTGCGCCGAGATTTCAACGATTTGACCGGGAATCGCCAGGCACACGGTTACACCGCCTTCGTCGCGACGAGGCGCAAACGCACGCGGACCAGCGGCGCAACGCCAAGCACCAAAAGCTTCATCGGCTTCAGCCCGAAATCGCGCACGTCTATTTTGAGCTCACCGTCGAGCGACACCCGCTGCCCGTCGCGTTCGAGGCGGAACTCGCCCTCGTACCGTCGCGCGAGCCCGGCCAGGGTGATTTGCCCGGCAGCGCTGTAGCGACCGCGCACCGTCCCGCTGCTTAGCATCCGCAAATCGCCGGCGACTTTTGGGAAGCGCTTGCTGTCGATG
>JBEKRW010000110.1:0-7642 GCA_049517595.1 Candidatus Cybelea sp.
TCTTGCCGGGAGTCTGCCCGTTCCAAACCGCTTCGGAGAGGATGAAGTATCCAAACAGGACTGCGAACGCGACCGAAATGAAGAACGCAATGGCGAAGCTTACGCCGAGCTTCTCGGTCGCGTCGGGGGGTGCGAGGTGCTTGGGCAAACGCGATGCCGCGAGAACGATTCCGGCAAATATGGCGCCCAGGGTTGCGAACTGAATCGCTTGATCCACGACCAACGCGAGGAAACGGCTTCCCAGCCCGGCGAGTTCGTAGCTAAATGCGATGCTTTCAGGCGTACGAACCTCAACGGTACGATCCACCTGACCGAGGTTCGACGGCGGCCGCTCGCCAACTCCCGCTCGTTGACGCAAGCCGCTTTCATCACGCGCCGGTCGGAGACGTGGCAACATCTCGATGCATTCGTTGCGCGCATCGAGCGCCGCGGCGTACGCGCGCTCTCGCCGGACGAGGTCGCAGAGTTCGGCCGCCTCTATCGGGCAACGACCAGCGATCTTGCTTACGCCCAAGGGCGCGGCTTCGACGGGGGTTTACTGGAGTATCTGAACCGCTGCGTCGCGCGCGCGCACGCGCAAGTCTATGCCCGAGCACCCGAGAGCGGCACCCGGCGAATCGCCGCTTTTTACGCGCGGGTCTTTCCTCAGGAGTTTCGCCGGTCGCTCCCCTACGTCGCCATCTGCACGGCGATTACGGTAGCCTGTTCGGTCGTCGCCTACGTGCTCGTCCGCAGTCATCCGGCCGACGCATACGCGATGTTGCCCAAGGCGCTCGTCCCCGAGACGATCCGCAAGAGCTTGCACGATTCGAACTTCGCCGTAGATCCAACCTTCGGGCCGGCGATGTCGGCGATGATCATCGCAAATAACGTCAAGGTCGCGATCGTTGCCTTTGCGGGTTCGATCACGCTCGGCGCGCTGACCGTTTATATCATCGGTTTCAATGGATTGATGCTCGGGGGAATGGCCGCGCTCTTCACCAATGCCGGGTTCGGGAAAGATTTTTGGGCGACGATCGCACCGCACGGCGTCATCGAGCTAACCGCCATCCAGATTGCCGGCGCAGCCGGCTTGCTGATTGCCGCAGGTGCACTCTTTCCGGGGCGCCGGCGACGCCGCGACGTCTTGGTTGCCAACGCGCGACGGGCCGGAACGCTAATTTTGGGGGTGGCGTCGATGCTGGTCGTCGCCGGCACGATCGAGGCGTTCGTTTCGCCGCGCCGTCTGCCGGTTTCGCTGCGGATCGCGATCGGTCTGTTCACCGCACTCGTGCTCCTTCTCTACTTTACGGGCGCAGGCCGGCGTGGCGACGGCGCTACAACAGACCGCGCCGCTTAACGCGCAGATACTCGTCGATCAACGTTGTGGTTAGCTGCTTAGCCGGCACGTCGATTACGATGGCTCCGGTACGCTCCAGCATCGTTTTGGCGATGCGCCGTTCGTTCGCCAAGTCGAGGGCAACGTTCGCGCGATACGCCTGCGCGGCGTTATGCGGCTCTTGGCTCAGTGCCGCGCTCACGGCCGCATCGTTCATGAAGACACAGACGAGCAGATGGTGCGCCGCCAGCGACGCGACTTCGGCCATCGTCGCCGCCTGCGCGATCGGATCGATCACGTCGGTGAGAAAGACGATTAGCGAACGTTTGTGCAGGTGATGGCGCAGGTACGTGAAGGCTAGAGTGTAGTTTGCTTCCTCGAAGCGCGGCTCGAGGCCGTAGAGCGTGTCGGCGAGACCGGCGACCGACGATCGGGTCGAACGGGGCGCTCGCGCGGCGAGTATCTCGCCGGCGAATGCCACGAGGCCCACGCGGTCGTTGGCGAGTCCGGCGATCTTTATCAGCGAGAGCGCCGCGGTCACGGCATAGTCCAGCTTGCGGCCGCTGCCAAGCCGCGGCGTCATCAGCCGGCCGCAATCGAGCAGCAGCAGCACGTTCTGGCTGCGCTCGACTTCGTGCTGCGCAACCATCAGTTTCCCGCGCCGCGCGCTGGCTTTCCAGTCGATCGTACGAAAGGCATCGCCCTCGCTCCATTCGCGTAACGACTCGAACTCGGTCCCGGTACCGCGCAACTTCATGCGGCGAAGTCCCGCCTCGATCACACGGTTGCGCACGTGCAGCCGGCCATATCGCTCCACGGCCGCCAGGTCGGGATAGACTCGGATCGGTTGGCGCGCGTCGGTACGCCGGCGGCGTCGAAGGAGGCCAAGCGGGTTTTCGAACCAGAAGTAGAGGCTCTGCAGTTCATTGGCACCGCGCGCGATCGGCGTCACGCTGCGGACCAACGTAGTACGACTCTGCGCGGGAACTTCACCGATGCACTCGTCAACGTCGAAACGCAGCGCGGGGACGGGAGTTTCGACGATGCCGACTCGCGCCGTGCGCTTCGACCTGTTTTCAATCGTGTAAGAAAGCTCGGCTCGTACGCCGAGCGCAAAATGGGCCGGGGGTAGGCGCTCGACGCGCAACGCCGGCGCCGGCGGCCCGAGCAAGGCGTCGGCGAGCGTCGCGACGGCCAGTGCGGCGCCTAGGAACGAAGCCAGCCACACGAAGAGCGTGACACCAGGCGAGCACGCAAGAAGCAACGCAATCGCGGCGAGGGTCCAGAGGAATCGCGGCGTCACCCACGCCGGTAGCCAGAGCTTAGGCACGCGGGACCGCAACGGCGGCGAGAATATCGCGCAACACCTCGCGCGCGGAGACGCCTTCGATCTCGGCGTCGGGCGCGACGATCAGCCGATGCGAAATCACGAAATCGGCGACGTCCTTCACGTCGTCGGGGGTCGCGAAGTCGCGGCCGTCGATGGCCGCTGCGGCTTGCGCCGCCGTGAGGAGCGCGATGCCTGCGCGCGGTGACGCGCCCAGCGTCAGCCGGGGGTGCGTTCGCGTCGCCGCAACGATGCGGTACGTATAGTCACGCACGGCATCGGAGAGATGGACGCACCGAACCGCCGCTTGCGCCTCGAGCACTTCCGTGGCATCGGTCACCGGCGGAATGCTCGACGTCTCCAACGCCCGAGCGTCGAAACCGGCGGCCGCGCGCGCGAGAAGATCCAGTTCCTCGCTCTCTAGCGGATACGTGGCCTCAACTTTGATCATAAACCGGTCGAGCTGCGCCTCGGGGAGCGGATAGGTTCCTTCGTACTCGATGGGGTTTTGCGTCGCGCAGAGCAAGAATGGCGCAGGCAGTGGATAGGCGACGCCGTCGATGGTGATACGCGCCTCTTCCATTGCCTCGAGCAGCGCCGACTGCGTTTTGGGCGGCGTGCGGTTGACCTCGTCTGCCAGCACGACGTTGGCAAAAATCGGACCGGTTCGGGTTGAGAACTCCGCCGTCTGCGGGTTGAAGATGGTCGTTCCGACGACGTCGGAGGGCATCAAATCCGGCGTGAATGCGATACGCCGAAAGGTTAGGCCCAGAAGCACGCTGAGCGCGCGAACCGCCAGCGTCTTGCCCGTGCCGGGCACGCCTTCGATCAGCACGTGGCCGCGCGCGAGCAGCGCGATGCTGAGGCCGCGCGTCAGACGGTCCGAGCCCACTAAGATCCGTTCCATTCCGGATGCGAGCCGGGCGGCAACTTCCTGCACCGATGTATTCACGCATGCTCCTTTCGCCTTTGGAAATCGATCGTTGCCCGCCACACTACGTCGTCATCGGGAGGGCGGTGCCGTGAACGGCGCATCAGTTCCGCCATCGCGGCGATGTATGCGGATGAGTCGCGCTCGTGCGCCGGCTCGGGAAGATACGGCGGTGCGAACGGGACGTTGGCCCCGATCAAGGCCAGGCCAACGATCGCGACGATGAGCCAGACGGCGGCGTGGACCGGCCCCGGCAATACGGCCCACATCGTTAGGCGATCGTCGTAACCATGAACGTACTCGTCGAACGCCGCAACGCCATGGTTTGCAATTGCATTGTAAGCAAAGCGCAGGTTATTGGCATTGCGCAGTTGCGCATTACCAAACAGGGAAGGCGCGGCAATTGCAACGACCTCGCCCCGCCCGTAGCGATACGAGATGGCCACCATCCCATGATTGTTGGCCAGCAGCGGCGTGCCGCGCGGTTCGTTGAACGGAAAGATCCAGTCGATCGAACCGCTCGCGCGCGCGGCGCCCTCGGTGTACGCGTTTGAGACGAGCGCGACCGCGTCGCCGCCGCCGGGGGCTTGCAGCGTCGTGCCGGCGTCCGGCGTCGCATCCCGTGGCCCCGCGAAGTCGGTGTCGATCGCGACCAGACGCCCTCCCCCGGCGACGAAACGGCGCAGCAGTTCCGCATCGTGTTCGTCGAGCGGCTTGGCCGATGGATCGTGCTCGTATCCGGTGACGATCAGCGTTCGGACGGCAGGGTCGAGCGTGCCGAGTTCGCGCTCGAAGCGCTGCACCGGAACACCGGCGGCTTGGAGCACGCCGTAGAGCGCGCGATACCCGTTCGGCCCCGTGTCGTAGGTCGAATAAACCGAGGGGCGTCGTTGTTGCTCGAGCGAGCTGCGCTCCAAGCTCAGCAGCCCAAGGAGCAGCGTACAGGCCACTAAAACGAAGAGATCGACGCGGAGTCTTACGGCGACGCTCCTTCTTGGAGCAGCCTGGCAAACGCGTCGCGCGCGCTCTGCCACTGTGGCTCGTCAACCGCGCGCTCCGCGTAGGCCTCCTGAACGAACGGCGCGGCGACTGCATCGAATGGAGCGACGAGCCTGGCATCACGGGCTCGCAGCTCGCGCCGCAAATCGCCGACCGTCGCACTGGCAGTTCCGTGCACGGCACCCTGACGGTCGAGCAGCGCGACCATCGCCGCAAAGAGCAAGAGCGCCGCGGCGCGGTAGTCGCCCCGGCCCGCCGCGTTACAAGCCTGCTTGTAGAGCGCACGCGGGGCCGGTGGCTCCGGCAGCGGTGTAGCCGCAGGACCGGACGCAGCGCGTTCGATCTGCATGTTTCTCAACAGGCGCACGACGACGAAAATCAGCAAGATGCCGACGAGCACCAGCAGCACGTCGCCGAGGCTCGCGGCTCCTTGCGAGCCAACGCGGACGCGCGCAAACACGAGCTCCCAAAACCCCCGCCAGCGCGTGTAAACCCAGCGCCAGGCTTGCTGCCACCAAGGTTCTGCAGGCGCGGCCACGGCCGTTTCGGCGATTCGGTACCTGCCCTTGACGTCGAACTCGCGTTGTGCCAGGGCTCGTAGATCGGGTGCAGAGACGAGCGGAACCGGGACCGGCGCAAGGCGGGCGACGACGTGGGTGCGATTGGCCCGCAACCATCGCGCGATCAACGCATCCTTCGACGGCGCCAGCGCAGCCGCGAACGCGATCGCGACGATCACTCGACGTTCGTGGCGGAGAGGCGTTCGAGGCTGGCTTCGAGATCGAACCCTTCGCGCCGAATTCGCACGTCAAAATAGTAGACGGCTAAGAGCACCACGGCAAACGGTGTGATCGCAGCGCGAGCGAGCCCTTCGATAATGGCCTGCAGCCCGGGTAAGTGCGCGAATGCTGCGCCGATTGCCAAGACGCCGAAGACCATGGATCCGCCGGCGACGGTAGCCAAGGCGGCAACTGCGAAGAGCAGTGCCCGCCAGAACTCAGCCCGGTTAAAGATACGCTTAAAGCCGAGCGAAAGCGACTCGAGCACACCGCGCTCTTCGATCACGACCGAGTACATAGAAAAGGTGAGCGCGACGTATAATGGTGCGACCAACGGAATCGAGACGATCAAAACGAGGATTGCTCCGATAAAACCAGCCCAGAACCACACCGCCGCCGCAGCCGACACTTTCCCAAGAAATATCGCTACGACGACGACCGCCACGACGAGCAGCACGGTGGCGACGTACCAAAGCAGCGCCACGGCGAGATCTACCAGGAGCAGCCCTAGGATCTGCAGCCATCGGCGGAGCACGATCTCGTACGACGCCACAAACCTTACCGGCCGATTGCGATACAATGCCGCGACGCCCACGGCCACCGCGTTGAGCGCAAACGGCCAAAGCAGGTAAGTCAAGAACAGTATCGCGAGGGAGCCCGCGATCATCCCCGGCGAATCGAATATCGTCGGGATATGTTGGGTGCCGGCACGCTCGGGGTGGCGAAATATTGCAATCAATGCGTTGAACTCGGGTTGGGAACCCAGATCGACCAGGTATTGCAATATCGAGATCGGCAAGACGAAGACGACGACGATCGTCGCAAACGGGACGAGATTACGGATGTACAGAGTTACGGCCCGGTCGAAAATCTCGCCGAATCCGAGGGGACGAAGCTCCATCGACTAAAGAGAATCCCGGTCGTGTGGGGCGGTAAGGTCGATCAACGGTCCGATCGGTACGATTCGGGTCGGGTTGATGTCGTCGTGCGTCATGTAATAGTGACGCTTGATGTGATCGAAGTTCAGCGTCTCGGCGATGCCGTCGATTTGATAGAGGTCGCGCAGATAGCCGTAAAGGTTCGGATAGTCCACGATCCGGCGAAGGTTACACTTGAAGTGGCCGTAGTAAACCGGATCGAAACGGACGAGCGTCACGAAGAAGCGCCAATCGGTTTCGAGCGGCCGCTCTCCGAAGAGATATCGGCGATAGGCCAAGCGTTCTTCCATGGCGTCGACGGCCGTAAAGACTTCGTAGGCGGCGGCTTCGTACGCTTCTTGCGAGGTTGCAAAGCCCGCGCGGTAGACGCCGTTGTTGAACGTTGCGTAGAGGAATTCGTTAAGCTCGTCGATCTGGCCGCGTAGTTCGCGCGGGTAGAGATCGAGCTTCGGATTGCCTGCGAAGGCATCGAACTGGCTTTCCAGCATCCGCATGATATCGTCGTCGGAGTTGCTGACGATGCGCCGCCGCTGCTTATCCCACAGGACGGGCACGGTCACGCGGGCGGAGTAGGCTGGATCGCTGGCCGTGTAGGCCTCTCGCAAGAACTGCCAGCCGTTGACGGGATCGGGCTCCGCGGTCGTGAAGCGCCACCCGCGCTCGTCGCGAATCGGGTCTACGATCGTCATGCCGATCGCGTCTTCCAAGCCTTTGAGTTTGCGAACGATGATCGTGCGGCACGCCCACGGACAGGCCAACGACACGTAGAGATGATAGCGGCCAGCCGCAGCGGGAAAAGCCGAGGCACTATCGGCGGTCACCCATTCGCGAAAGGCGTCTTCTTGCCGCTCGAAGCTGCCGTCGGTGGCTTGTTCGTCGGGAAACTGCCCCTTCGACGGGCTCAGGGTGACACGGCTCGAGGCAGATAGGTAAGGCCGGCATGCTCGAAGATCGCGCGCCCCGGGCCGGTGAGCACGAAATCGGCAAACGCGCGTGCGGCTTGCGCATGGGGGGCGGCCTTCATGATCGCCAGGGTATAGGTGATACGGTCGGTGAGTGCGGCGGCACCGGGGAGCGGAACGAAGGTGTAACCGCGCGCGATGGCCTCGGTGCGGTAGAAAAATCCGACGTCGGCTTGGCCGGTGTCGACGCGCGCGAGCAGGTCTTGTTCGGGGAAAATCTGCGACGGGTTATCATCGGCGCCGAGAATGCGACGCTCGCCGCTCTGGCCCAGCCACATCGTCATACCCTCGACCGTGTAGACGCCCTTCGGATCGAGCTGCGGGTCGGTGCGGCCAATCCGCAACCCCGGCGTCTCGAGCGCGCGCTCAAGCGGGGTCGCGCCGTTGG
>JBEKRW010000111.1:0-7640 GCA_049517595.1 Candidatus Cybelea sp.
ACGTTGCCTTGGGCGGCAACGGCTCTTCCGCCACGAACTTCGTAGGCTTCTGCGAAAAGTTGAACATGTCGCCGATCGAGGTCGAGGTTTCGTCGGTCGTGTGAAGCGAACCTAAACCAAAGTTTTCTTCGATGAACCTTAGGATGCTTCCAAACTCGTACTGCGTGTGCGCGACCGTGTTTGGGCGAGCCCACGGGGAGATCACGACCGTTCCGACGCGAAAGCCGAGGCTGGTGTAGTTGGTCTGCGGCGGCGGAGCGGGATCGTACCAGCCGCCCCAATCGTCCCAGATCAATATGATGGCGGTCGAATTCCAGTACTTGCTCTGGCCGATCGCATTGACAACGGAGCTGACCCAGCGTGGTCCGCCGCTGCAACCGCTGGCGGGATGATCCGAATCTTTCAAGGTGGGGATCACCCACGAGACCGCTGGGAGCGTGCCGCCTTTGATGTCGCGAAAGACGCTGGTGTTTGGGAAGCTGACGTTCTTCCAATCCGCCCCGTAGCCGCCGCAATCCATCGGAGGCGTGAACGTTTTGCAACGGACCTTGGCGATCGCATCGTAACCGTTCCAAACGCCGCCTGAAAAATCATGGCCTTCGCCGGTCGCGGGGTCGACGTAGTACTTCCACGAAACGTTTGCGGCATCGAGCAGGTCGGCAATCGTTCCATACTCCGTGAAGCATGGAAACGGCAGTCCCTTGTGTGGCGCGTAGATCTCCTTGCCGTCGCTGAGCAAAACGTCTGCTTGTGTGCCCGGATGTGCATCGCAACCCCACGGCATGCGGTCGGGCTGATCGGTGAGCGACTCGTGAGCGTTGAGGGCTACGGTACCCGAGAGTATTATCTGGTGCGCAACAAAGCTGGCAGCGGTCTGCGTAAAGAACATGCGATCGGCGAGGGCGTAGTGCTTCGCGAAATCCCAATACGCTTTGGTTTCGGAGCGCTCGACGTAGCTGTACGGGTAGGTTTTTGCAGCCTCCCCGCTGCCGCCTTCTCCATCGCCGATCTTGTCGAACCCGTCATTTTGACAAATGCCGGAGGCGTCGAGGTCGCATTCAATTTTGAAGCCGTTGTGGCTGTGATCGATGTCTTTACCGAAGCCGAGCCGGTTCGTGCTTTCGAGTGTGACCGGCTTGAGCTTGACCGTGCCGGTCTTGCACCAGTTTGCCGGCAGACAAGGGCCGCTCAACGCGGTATCCGCACCGGGGAAGCCCGCGAAGATGTTGTTGAAGCTGCGGTTCTCCTGCATCATGATGATGACGTGCGCTATTGGTTTGGCCGGCGTAAGCGGCGACGGCGGCACGGCACTCGAACTGCTGCAACCCGCGATGGCCGCGGCCGCAGCGAGGATGAGAATGGCGGGCAAACGGTCCACGATATCCCTCCCGGGCGGTTCAGGCTATTCCGGCACGCCTCCGTCGTTGTCGATGATCTGATTCGTGCTTGCATTGCCGGCGCAAGTCGCCTTGGGAGGCAGTGGCTCTTCGGGTACAAACTTCGCGGGCTTCTGTGAGAAGTTGAACATATCGCCAATTGAAGTGGCGGTTTCGTCGGTTGTGTGAAGCGAGCCCAAGCCGAAGTTTTCCTCAATAAACTTTAAGATGCTTCCGAAATCGTACTGCGTGTGCACGACGCTATTTGGGCGAGCATACGGCGAGATTAGGACCATCCCAACGCGGAAGCCGAGGCTGGTATAGTTGATCTGCGCCGGCGGGACGGGATCGTACCAGCCGCCCCAATCATCCCAGAGCAATACGATCGCCGTGCTGTCCCAGTACTTGCTCTGACCGACCGCGTTGACGACGGAACTAACCCAGCGCGGTCCGCCGCTGCAGCCACTGGCGGGATGGTCCGAATCTTCCAACGTTGGCATCAGCCATGAGACCGCCGGAAGCGTGCCGCCTTTGACATCGCTAAAGACGTTGGTGTTCGGGGAGCTGATGTGCGTCCAATCGGAGCCGAAGCCATGGCAGTCCTGCGGCCCCGTGATCGGCAGCGTCCATGATTTGCAACGCACCTTCGCAATCGCGTCGTAACCGTTCCAAACCTCACCCGAAAAATCGGCGCCCTTGCCGGTCTCGGGGGCAACGTAGTATTTCCACGAGACGTTTGAGGGGTCGAGCAAGTCGGCCATCGTTCCGTACTGCGTAAAGCACGGATACGGCCCGTCCTGATACTCCTTGCCATTTGTCTTTAGGATCGGCGTGTGCGTGCCCGGAGGTGCGTCGCAACCCCACGGCATCCCGTTGGGCTGATCGGTAAGCGACTCGTGAGAGCTTATCGCGACGGTACCGGAGAGAATTATCTGGTGCGCGATGAAACTGGCCGCGGTTTCCGTGAAGAACATTTGATCGGCGAGCGAATATCGCTTGGCAAAGTCCCAATACGCCTTGGTCTCGGATCGCTCGACGAAGGCGTACGGGTACAGTTTTGCAGACTCGCCGATCCCGCCGGCGCCGAAGCGAATCTTGTCGAACCCGTCATTTTGGCAGACGCCCGAAGCATTGAGATTACATTCGATTTTGAATCCGTTGTGGCTGTGATCGATGTCGGTCCCCAGGCCGAGTCGATTGGTCGTTTCGAGCGTGACGGGCTTGAGCTTGGCCGAGCCGCCTTTGCACCATTTCGCCGGTTCGCAAGCGCCGGTCAGCGCGGTGGTCGCGCCGGGGAAGCCCGCGAAGATATTGTTGAAGCTGCGGTTCTCTTGCATCATGATGATGACGTGCTTAATCGGCTTGGCCGGTGTCAGCGGCGACAGCGGCACGGCGTTCGTACTATTGCAGGCGGCTGCGGTTGTTACCAGAACCGCGACGATCGCGCGCAACAGCCCGGCGGGAGTGAATGTGTTCACTTAGAGTCCTCCAAACGACGCTCGTAAACGTTTTTCGAGGGCTTACTAAGTCCTGCTCGCAAGCGAAACGTTGATGCACGTCATCGGCGGGTGCCGGCAGCGCAGGAAGAAACCGAACGCGGCCCCCAGTTGTCGTCACCCAGAGGCCGCGTAAGTCGCTGTTAATGCCCGACGCCTAAGAGATACAGAATGATCAAGACGGTAATCGGTGCACCGAGCAGCCAGAGAAGAATCAGGAACATAGAATCATACCCTACCTTTCTGCGCTTCGAGATACGCGTTGCGCTTGCGATAAAACGTAAAGGTCATCGGCTCGCCGCAAGCCATCCAACCGCCGATCACGCTGCCGATTAAACCGACGAGAAGCGACGTGAGTGCTGCCATTGCGGTGTTGCGCACGACGTCCGGCGATGCCGGCGCAACGGCGGCTGCGCCGATCGGTGATGCGATCAACCCTCCGTACCATCCGCCGAACGCCGTACCCGCTCCGGCTGCCAGCATCGTTACCAGAATCGGCGTTGCGACGAGCCACGCGATCGCGGCGTGAAGAATCGTCGGCTCGGAATGGCGGGCACCCGTGATTTTTCCGGCGACCCAGCCGCCAATCACGAAACTAAAGAATGCCGCG
The DNA here is from genome assembly GCA_049517595.1 of Candidatus Cybelea sp. Lineage (GTDB taxonomy): Bacteria > Vulcanimicrobiota > Vulcanimicrobiia > Vulcanimicrobiales > Vulcanimicrobiaceae > Cybelea. Next base: position 3,483 of record JBEKRW010000111.1, read on the forward strand.
CAGACGATGAAGGCGACGTCGATTATCGCGATCGTGTGCCAGGATGAAATCTTCTCGAGCGACGTAGCGCCGACGGCCGTGCCGAGCAGGCCGAAGACCAACGCCGCGGAGAGCGCCGCAAGCGCACCCGCCCAGACTGCGCTCCAGTTGACGCTCCAGGGGATCCAAGTCTCCGGTCGCGAGTACAGGTCCTCATCTCGTATCATTTCGTCCTCCTTAGCAAACTGCGCCAATCCTTGCCCACGAGCGGCGCAAGCAAAACGCCGTAACCTGAATTGAGTCGCTTTTTGCTGGCCGTCCGCCGGCTTCGGGCGCTCTTTTGTGCCGGTGCGAACGCCGCGGGGCTTTCTTACGTTTGTAGAGTAGGCCCGGTTCGCGGTGCTGGAACCTCAAGCCAGCGCCGCAGCATCACGCAAACGCAGAAGGAGTTAAGTCTTGAGACTTTCAGCGATAATTTCGGCAACTTTGGTGATCGCGCTCACGGCATGTAGCGGCGCGATGAACTCCCTGCCCGTCGGAAACTCCGCACAAGAGCCGGGCCAAAGCTTGGCACGCACCTCACATCTTCCCAGCGCCGCGGAACTTGGACTTTGGCCGCGCGCCGGAGCAGCCGAGCGCGTTTGCGCCGACGCTCCTTCCGGGTATGCCCACTGCCTGGCGTTGGTTCGTACCGACATTCGCGGGCTCGTCCGTCCGGCTATTCCGAGCGGATACTCGCCGGCCGATCTACAGATGGCCTACAACCTGACGAACTCCAGCTCGGGTAACGGCAAGGGCCAAACCGTTGCAATCGTCGATGCGTACGTCGACCCCAGCGCCGCTAAAGACCTCGCAGTTTATCGCTCGCAGTACGGCCTGTCGTCGTGCACGGCTTCGGGCGGCTGCTTCGCAACGAAGGCATTCGGCACCAGTGCGAACGCCGGCTGGGCGCAAGAAGAATCGCTCGACGTCGATATGGTTTCGGCGATCTGCCCCAACTGTCACATCATTCTGGTCGAGGCCGCGAGCAACTCGCTGTCGGCCCTCGCTACCGCCGAGAAGTACGCAACCCAGCATGCAAACTACGTGAGCAACAGCTGGAGCGGAGACGAAGGCACGAAGACGTACGACAGCGACTTCAACGTCAGCGGCGTCGCGATTACGGCTGCGACCGGCGATAACGGTTACAACAGCACCGCGCAATGGCCGGCCATCCTTCCCAGCGTGACGGCGGTTGGCGGAACGAGTCTGTCGTCGTACAACCCTCGCAAAGAGAGTGTCTGGTCGGGTGCCGGAAGCGGCTGCAGCAAGGTCTACGCCAAGCCCAGCTTCCAGAGCGGGCTGAGCACCGGTTGCTCCGACCGCGCGGAGGCCGATACGGCGGCGGATGCGGATCCGAATACCGGCGTCGCGGTCTACGACTCGTATCATGAAAGCGGCTGGCTGGTCTTCGGCGGAACGTCGGTTGCCACGCCGATCATCGCGTCGACTTTCGCCCTGGCCGGAAACACCGCCGACAACAACAACGCCCACCTCTACAGCAATGCGGCCTCGCTCAACGACGTCACGAGCGGGAACAACGGAACCTGCGGCAAGCCGCTCTGCACCGCTGGTGCAGGCTGGGATGGGCCGACGGGACTTGGAACCCCCAACGGCATCGGAGCGTTTTAGCTCGATCTAATCGACGCCGGGCACTCATGGGCGACATGGGTGCCCTAACCGTGTTTTAAGGTTACGCCGCCGGTGCTCCCGGGTATGAAGCGAACGTCTTCTTCAACGCTCGAGAGGGGAGTTTCACAAATGAGATTATTTTCCGGAATGACGGCGCTGGTCGCAGCGATGTTGCTCATCGGTGGCGCCTCGATAGCACCGGTAGCGGCTCAAGATTATGGTGTGCCGAGCTATACGACGTGGCAGCCGGGTTGGGACACCTATCAGTTCGATAAGCATCATGTGATCTTGGGAACCGTCGCCGACTTCAAGCCGTATCGCTTGACCGTGGCACGCCATAACGGCAACGTGCAAACCGTGGACCTCAAGAACGGCACGATCATCTACCCGACCGGTGCCACCCCGACGCAAGGCGAACGCGTATCGCTCGTCGGCTATTACAGCAACGGCACATTCATTTGCAATCGGGTGATCATTCGTCCCTAGTTTAGATCAACCGCCCGCTGCGCCACCTGCCCTAGCGCAGGTGGCGCAACAGTTCGCCCAAACGACTCGGGGCATCGTCGGGTTTCGGCTGCACCGAGTCCTGGACGTGCACGCGGGTTTCCAGCGCCGTCACGAAGATCTCGTCATGGTAGGCGTGTACGACGATGGCGCGATCGCCAAGGTGCGCATCGTTCGGTACACGATCGATGGAAAGCCGGCGAGTTCTTCGGACGACGCCGGGATGGAGCGTGCCTACGAGCAACCAAAGGCAGGCGATGCCTTCCAACCACCATTTGATGCGCGGTACGCCGGCGCGTATTCGTACCGCCAGGACGCCCCGCAAACGATCGTCTTTACGTCGGAGCTCTGCGACGGGGCGCACGGAAACGGCACCTTCGCCTACGACGCCAACCGCAACGTCGTGTGGTACGCGTATCAGCCCAACGCACTCCCACCGCACGCCAGCTCCGGGACCATCCTGGACCGGCGCGCGGAAGTCTTGCCGAAGTACTGGGCGGTGACGCAAGAGACGCAGCAGTATAGCGGCAGTTTCGGCCCCTTCCCCGGGGCGGCCACCGAGCAAGTGGAATTCTCAGACTTCAGTCGCTTTCCAGACCTTCAGACCGCGCTCCGCTCTATCTAAGGGAAGGCTTTGCGCTGCCCGCAGAAAACCGTGAAGGCGGAGGAGAAGTGCATGCCCGATTTTATGAAGACGTTGTTCGTGAACCCGCCCACCTTCGAAGGCTTCGACGGCGGCGCGGGCTCGCGGTATCAATGTCGCCGCGAAGTGCGGTCGTTCTGGTACCCGACGTGGCTGGCGCAGCCGGCCGCGATGGTGCCCGGAAGCCGCCTGATCGACGCGCCGCCCGACGGCCTGACGTTCGATCAGGTCGCCACGGCTGCGAGGGATTACGAATGCATCATCCTCCACACGAGCACCCCGTCGTTTAACAACGACGCGCGCTTCGCGGCGCGCGTCAAGCAAGAGAATCCCAAGGCGCTGGTCGGCCTCGTCGGCGCGCACGTCGGCGTGCTGCCCGAGCAGTCGCTGCGGCTTGCGCCGGCTGCGGATTGGGTCAGCGTCGGCGAGTTCGACTACACGTGCGTCGAGGTCGCATCGGGCAAATCGATCAGCGAGATCGACGGCGTTGCGTACCGCGAGAACGGCCAGATCGTGCGAACGCCCGAGCGTCCGATCATCAGGGACATGGAAGCGTTTCCATCGGTGCTCGACGTCTATCGCCGCGATCTGACGATCCCAAACTATTTCAACGGCTACTTGCAGCATCCGTACCTCTCGTTCTATACGGGACGCGGTTGCAAGTCGAAGTGCACGTTCTGCCTCTGGCCGCAAACGATCGGCGGCCATCTCTACCGCTTCCGCAGCGTCGACAGCGTCGCGGCCGAGATGGTGCGGGCAAAAGCGATGTTCCCCGAAGTCAAGGAGTTCTTCTTTGACGACGACACGCTCACCGATAATAGTCCGCGCGTTGAAGAGGTGGCGCGACGCTTGGGCCCGCTCGGCCTCACCTGGTCGTGCAATGCCAAGCCGAACGTGCCGCGCGCTACGCTTGAGGTGATGAAGGCCAATGGCTTGCGCCTCTTGCTCGTCGGTTACGAGTCGGGCAATCAGCAGGTGCTCAACAACATGAAGAAGGGCACGCGTCTCGACATCATCCGCCGCTTCGCAAAAGACTGCCACGAGCTCGGCATCAAAGTGCACGGCACGTTCATCCTCGGCATGCCGGGCGAGACGCCGGAGACGATCCGCGAGACGATCAACTTCGCTTGCGAGATGGATCCGGAGACGATCCAAGTCTCGCTGGCCGCGCCGTATCCCGGAACGTATCTCTACAAACAAGCACAAGAGAACGGCTGGCTCGAGGCGCAGAGCGAAGAACTGGTCGATACGCACGGCGTGCAGCACGCGGCGCTCAACTATCCCGGCTTGAACTCGACGATGATGTTCGAATCGGTCGACGAGTTCTACCGGCGCTTCTACTTCCGGCCGCGCAAGATGTT
>JBEKRW010000112.1:0-7586 GCA_049517595.1 Candidatus Cybelea sp.
AGGGATTGGGGCGTTGAAAGACCATCCCGACGCGCCGGCGGATCGCCATCGGATCGACGTCGCCGCCGTAGATATCTTGACCTTCGAGTAACACGCTGCCCTCGACGCGCGCGTCGAAGTTGATCTCGTGAATGCGATTGAGACAGCGCAAGAGCGTCGTCTTCCCACACCCCGAAGGCCCGATCAATGCCGTAACCGCCTTGCGGCGGAACGCGATCGTAACCTCCGCCACGGCTTGGCGACTACCGTAGTAGGCGCTGAGGCTTTCCGTCGCCAGTAACTCGCCGGCGGCGACCGTGCTCATGCTTCGAGCCCGCGCATGGCGCGGCGTAACATCAGCCGCGCGCCGAGGCTGAGCACGAAGACGGCACCGATCAGCAGAAGCGCGCCGCCCCACGCTTGTTGCTGCCAGTTCGCATACGGCGTAATGGCATACGTGAAGACTTGGAGCGCGAGCACGGCCATCGGATTTTTGGGATTCGTTTCCCAAAACTGGCTGCCGAATGCGGTGAAGAGCAGCGGCGCAGTCTCGCCGATCACTCGTGCGATTGCCAACAGCAGCGCCGTGATGATTGCCGGCATCGCGGTTGGAATCACGATCTGAACGGTCGCTCGAAAGTTCGACATTCCCAACGCCAACGCACCCTCACGCACGGTCTGCGGCACGGAGCGAATCGCCTGCTCCGAGGTTCTTACCAGCAAGGGCAACATCAGCATCATGAATGCAAACGAGGCGGAGAACGCCGAGAAATGCTTGAGCGGCGCTACGAGAACGGCGTATGCGAATAGACCGATGGCAATGCTGGGCACGCCGGAAAGCACGTCGGAAAGAAAGCGCAGCGCCTCCGGAATCGGTCCGCGGCCGAAGAGCGAGAGATAAATGGCGGTCAAGAGGCCGATCGGAACCGCCATGGCCGTCGCGATTCCGAGGATGATGAACGTTCCTAAGATGCCGTTGCCTACGCCGCCGCCCGGGACGCCGACCGGATGCGGCAGTTGCGTGAGAAAGTCGCGATTGAGCGCGCCGGCGCCCTGCACGATAACGTAACCCAAAATAATCAGCAGGCAGACCGCTCCGATCGCGGCGCAGGCCAGCGCCACCGCGACTCCCAGCCAGCCAACGATGCGGCGCCGCGCCAGGTTACGATGCTTAGACGCGCTCTGAGCCACGAACGCTCCAAATCATGAGTCGCGCCAACGCGTTGACCACGATGCTCACCAGGAAGAGAATCAAACCCAGCTCGATGAGGGCGCTGACGTAGATGCTCGTCGTGGCCTCGGTGAACTCGTTGGCGATCACGCTGGCCAACGTGTACGACGGCGCGAAAAGCGAAGCCGAGATCTCCGGTCGGTTTCCGATCACCATCGTCACGGCAATCGTTTCGCCCAGCGCGCGACCTAGGGCCAGCACGCACGCGCCAAAAATTCCGACGCGCGCCGCGGGCAACACCACCCGGGTCGCCGTTTCCCATTTCGTAGACCCCAGGGCCATCGAGGCCTCGCGCAGGTCGCGCGGGATCGCCGCGATTACGTCGCGTGAGATGGCCGTCACGGTCGGGATGATCATCAGCGCGAGGATGATTCCAGCGGTGAGGAGGCCGACGCCGACGATCGGCCCCGAGAAGAGCGGCATCCAGCCCAAGACGTGTTGCAACAGCGGTCCGATGGTGGTTCGCATGAACGGCGCGAGCACGAACAGGCCCCACAAGCCATACACCACGCTGGGGACGGCCGCCAGCAGTTCGATCAAGAACGAGAGCGGCTGCCCCAACCACCGCGGGGCGAAGTCGGCGAGAAAGACGGCTGCCATGATCCCGATGAATGCCGCCAGGACGATCGCGATCAGCGACGTCATGACGGTGCCGAAGATCATCGGAAGCGCGCCGAACTTACTGTGGATCGGATCCCAAGAGCTGTTGAAGATAAATCCCGGCCCGAACTTGATGATCGATGGCCACGACCCCAGCACCAGCTCGACGAAGAGTCCGATGATCAGCACTGCGAACAGAATGCTGCCCGCGTAGACGACCGCGGCAAAGCCGCGATCGGCGGGGCTAACGAATCGCGCGACGCGCCGAAACTGCGGCTCGGCGTTCTGCAACTTTTACCGCTGCATCTGCTTGAGCGTCGCCGCCGCCGCTTCTTGCACGTTGTGGGGCAGCGGAACGTAGTCGACCGACTTGGCATTCCCCTGACCTTGCGGCCCGACTAACCACGAAAGCACGTCGTACAGCTCTTTGGCTCGGTCGGCGGGCTTTTTGTAGACCACGACCCAGGAATATCCCGAGATCGGATACGCATCGGCTGCAGCCGAATCGACGATCGAGAAGTTCGTCGCGCTCACTTCGGGTTTCGAAGCTGCTGCGGCCGCGACGCTCTCCGGCGTGCACGATACCCACCTGCCGGCCTTGTTCTGGAGCATTGCCGCCGTCATATTATTTTCGACGACGTAGGCCATTTCGACGTAGCCGATCGCACCCGGTGTGCTCTTCACTTGTCCCGCGACGCCTTCGGTGCCCTTGGCTCCGACCGAACTCGATGCCGGCCACGAGACGCTCTTGCCGGTTCCGACCTTGCTCTTCCACTCGCCCGAAACGTGGCTCAGGAAATCGGTGAAGATGTAGCTGGTGCCCGAGCCATCGGAGCGGTGCACGACCACGATCGGCATGTCGGGGAGGTTTATGCCTTTATTTAGCTTGGAAATCTGCGGGTCGTTCCACTTGAGGATCTTGCCGAGATAGATGTCGACGAGCACTTCGCGCGTCAGGTGGAGCGCCGCCGTGACGCCCGGCAGATTATAGGCAATCGCCGCTCCGCCTAAGGTTACTGGTATTTGGAGCACCGCTCCGGGAGCCCGCGCCAGTTCGCCGGTATTCATCGGAACGTCGGTGGCGCCGAAATCCACGTTGCGCGCGGTGAACTGCGCGATACCGCCCCCGCTGCCAATGGATTGATAGTTGACCGTGATGTCCGGATTCTTCTGATTATAGACGTAGAAGGCTTTGGAAAAGAACGGGTAGTCGAAGCTCGACCCGGCCCCCGTGAGCTGCGTTGCAGCCAGGGCGGGAAGGCTCATTGCCGCCACAACGGCCAGGGAGCAGCAACAGCGAAGCAACGAACGTATCACAGAGAAACTCCTTATGCGGTGGAAAATTGGAGCCTCCGTCCACGGGCGAAGGCACGTTCTAGTTGTAATGCAATCCGATTAACGTCACGTTAAGACCGGGTCCGGACGGTGTCATGCCCGGGGTGTCGAAGGACGGGCCCATGCCAACCCTCGCCGAACTGCGGCACACCGCGGCCCACGTCCTCGCTTACGCCGTCCAAGACCTTTTTCCCGAGGCGAAGCCAACGATCGGGCCGGCAATCGAGAACGGCTTCTACTACGATTTCGACCGGGCCGAGCCGTTCACGCCCGACGACCTCGAGCGCCTCGAACGCCGCATGTCCGAGATCGTCGCGGCCGATTATCCGATGACGGGCCGCGAGGTCACGCGCGACGCCGCGATCGCCGAGTTTGCCGCCAATCCGTACAAGGCCGAGATCGCGCGCGAGATCCCTGAAGATCAGCCAATCACACTCTACACGATCGGCGAGTTTACCGATCTCTGCCGCGGCGGCCACGCGGAATCCACCGGAGCCATCGGCGCGTTCAAGTTGACGAATGTGGCGGGAGCGTACTGGCGTGGCGACGAGCATAAACCGATGCTGCAACGCATCTACGGCACCGCCTGGTACGATCGCGACGAGCTCGAGGCGTATTTGGCACGCCTCGAGGAGGCGCGCCGGCGCGATCACCGCAAGCTGGGCGCCGAGCTGGACCTGTTTTCAATTGAGGAGCAGGCCGGCGGCGGCCTCGTCTTCTGGCACCCTAAAGGGGCGATCGTCCGCGGCATCATCGAGAACTTCATCCGTGAGGGGCTGCGCGAGCGCGGCTACCAGCCGGTCGTGACGCCGCACATCGCGCACGAGCGTCTCTACGAAATCTCAGGTCACCTTGATAACTTCGGCGAGAACATGTTCGGCCCGCTCGAGGTGGAAGGGCAGCGCTTTCGGCTCAAACCGATGAACTGCCCCGGCCACATCCTCATTTACAAGGACCGGTTGCGCAGCTATCGGGAGCTTCCGCTGCGCTTCTCGGAGTTTGGCACGGTCTATCGTTTCGAACGTTCGGGTGTGCTGCACGGTCTTACGCGCGTGCGCGGCTTTACGCAAGACGATGCCCACCTCTTCTGCATGCCCGATCAGCTCCAGCACGAGTTCGAGCAGACGCTCGACGAAGCGCTCCGGCTGATGAAAGCCTTCGGTTTTGCCGATTTCCAGTACGTGCTGTCCACCCGAGCCCTCGAAGATCGCGGCGAAACCGACGCCACTGCCGAAGCCGCGATTAGAAGCGCGTTAGAACATTATGGCCTGCCCTTCGAAGTGGACGAGGGCGGTGGCGCTTTTTATGGCCCGAAACTCGACGTCAACGTACGCGATGCCCTCGGCCGCCCCTGGCAGCTTGGCACGGTGCAAGTCGACTTCATTTTGCCTGCTCGCTTCGACCTCAAATACCGAGCCGCCGACGGCCAGGATCACCGTCCCGTCATGATCCATCGCGCCTTGGCGGGGTCGCTCGAGCGCTTCTTCGGCATTCTCGTCGAGCATTACGGAGGGGCTTTTCCGGCGTGGCTGGCGCCGGTTCAAGCGGTCGTCACGCCCATCTCCGAGCACGAAACCGAGTACGGTCGCGAAGTGGTCAACCGCCTCGAGAAAGCGGGCTTCCGGGCCGAACTCGACGAATCAAACGAAAAGCTCGGCTACAAGATTCGGCACTGGAAGACTCAGAAAGTGCCGTACATCCTGGTCGCCGGCAAGCGAGAGGTTGAAGACGGTACCGTCAATGTCAATCAACGCGGTATCGAGGAGAAACGAACCGTTTCGATCGACGCTTTCGTTGACGAGTTAGGTACCGTGGTCGAGGCTAGAGAATGAAAAGGATGAAATGCGATGCTCGCGCCGTTTTTGCGGCGCTCGCTCTAGTGCTGGCCTCCTGTCAAGGAAGCGGCCTCGATAGCGGCATGGGCGACATGACGCCTCCGGTGTCGCAGCCCGGCGCGATGAACGCCGGCGGCATCAACAGCGGCGGCCCCAACGGGCTCAACGGCGGCATGAACGGCGGAATGTCCGGTCCGTCGGTCGGCATGAACGGCCAAGAGCAACTCGCCAATCCGGGTGCAACCTTAGCTCCCAATGAAGCCCAATACCCGGTCTCGCAAGGGCCTACCGGCATGAAGTGTCCGATGGTGCAGCTTTTCAACCAGCAGTACACTTGTAACCTCGCCTTCAACATACCGACGCCGTCGCCGAGCAGCTCTCCAGGTGCCACCTCAAAACCAACCGCCAGTCCTACGCCGTCGCCATCGCCGACCGCGTCCGACGATAGCAGCGACGACGATGACGACACGCCGACCCCGTCACCCGGTCCTGGCGGAATGATCACGCTGCTCACCGAGCCACTGCCTAAAGACGTCCCGGCGATGGTCAATCCCAACCCGCAATTCATGCGCGTGACGCCGCTGATGGCGCTTCGCTTGCAGAGCAACACCGATTTCGCGCTCGGCGGCGGCACGACGCTGCAGTACACGCTGCCGGCGATGCAGTTCAACGGCCGGGTCTTCGCACTGCAACTCTTCAACGAGACCAGCCTTCGCGGCAAGCGCACCGATCAAATCATCGGCAACTATGCGAAGTGGACGTCCCCAACGAGCAACACCGTGCAGTTCTCGTTTAACGTCCCGCAAGTGACCGTGCGCCACACGCAGGTTTGGCTGCTCGCGCTCTACGGCGCGCAGCTTCCGCCTGGCAGCACGCCGACTCCCTCGCCCACGCCGTCACCGACAGCCTCGCCAACCTCCTCACCCTAACTTGTCCTGAGCCTGTCGAAGGATGACGGCGGCGGCGCGCAAGACTTTCATCGCGAGTTTCCTCGGATGGTCGCTCGACGCGTTCGACTTCTTCCTGCTCACCTTTGTCGTCAGCCGTATTGCGACGAGTTTCGGTCAGGCAGTGCCGCAGGTTGCGCTAGCGATCACGCTGACGCTGGCGTGCCGCCCCATCGGCGCGCTACTCTTCGGCTGGCTTGCCGATCGCTACGGCCGGCGCACGCCGCTGATGATCGACATCGCGCTTTACTCGCTGCTCGAACTCCTGACGGCGTTCTCACCAAACTTCACCGTCTTTCTCGTCCTACGCGCGCTCTTCGGCATCGCCATGGGCGGCGAGTGGGGACTGGGCGCGGCAATGGTGATGGAAGTGCTGCCCCCGCAGCGCCGCGGTTTCTTCAGCGGCCTGCTGCAACAAGGTTATATGTGGGGTTATCTCCTCGCCGCGTTCGCGTACTTTCTGGTCTTCAACTTTACGAACTGGGGCTGGCGCGGGCTCTTCGTCATCGGCGCGCTCCCGGCCGTGCTGATCCTCTTCATCCGCTCGAGCGTGCCCGAATCACCGGTCTGGCTTGAAAGCCGCGCCCGCCGCGTAACCATCGGAAGGGACTTCGCGCTGCAGTCGTTGCGCGCGCACTGGCCGCTCTTTATCTACTGCGTCGCGTTTATGGCAGCGCTCAACGCGATGTCGCACGGCACGCAAGATCTCTACGCCACCTTCTTGCAGAAGCAGCACGGATTCTCGACCAGCCAGACGTCGACGCTGGCGATCGTCGCGGCCGTGGGCGCAATTCTCGGCGGCCTCACCTTCGGCACGCTCTCCCAGCGGTTCGGCCGCCGGCCCGTCGTGATGTTCTGCGCTGTACTCGCCGCGTGCATGGTTCCGCTTTGGGCGTTTAGCCCCACGATCGCGCTCCTCGCCGCGGGCGCCTTTGGGATGCAGTTCGCGATTCAGGGCACGTGGGGCGTGATTCCCGCGCACCTCAACGAACTCTCTCCGCCCCAAGTGCGCGCCACCTTCACCGGGTTCACCTATCAACTCGGCAACCTCATCGCCGCCGGCACCGCGCAGTTCGAAGCATCGCTCGCCCAACACTCCAGCTACGGCGAAGCGATGGCGACGGTCCTTATAATCGTTCTCGCCGCCGTTTTTGCGTTGACCGCGGTCGGCTATCTCGTTCGGCCCGAAAATCGCTTCGTAGCCCTCTCTTCCTAGCTTACCTTAGCGTTGCTTAGTGAATCGGCTATGGAATCTTCAGAACTGGTACCCGGAGATTCTAGCCAATGCGCGAGTTCACGTACCGAATGTCGAACAGAGTTTTCTCGACACCTGGCGCTATAAGCGGGTAGTGGCGAAGTCCATGCATGGCTTTCCTCGGGAAGTCGTAATCGTAGATCAGGGCGAGTTCGACCGGCTCGATTCTAGGGCACGCGCGGAGCTGCTTGAGGAGTTGTGAAGCTTACGCTTTCGGTTTCGCGAATGAGTCGCTCGTCAGCGTAAAGACGTAGCTGGCGCTGCTCGCCTCGGTGCCGCCGGCCGTCGCGACATCGGCATGGATGACGTCGGGCACTTCCATCGCGCGATCGTAGTTAACCGTGATGTCCGACGTTTGAGTGTCGAACCCGCCGTTGTGAAGCTGCGTCGTCTTGATTTCCCTG
>JBEKRW010000113.1:0-14192 GCA_049517595.1 Candidatus Cybelea sp.
CACGAATTTGGATTCGCGGCAAAGCGATACTCTTTGCCAGTGGGCTGTGGACGTGTTTGCCGGCGGACTTCGACGACGAGGTCGCGCTCTGCGTGCTCGACGTCGCGGGCGCTCCCGCGCAAGTGCGCCGCCTCTGCTCGGCTGGGAATACGGTGCTCGTCGTCGGCGCGGACGGCAAGAGCGGTTTGCTCGCGTGCGCGCAAGCCAAGGATTGCGTCGGAGAGACCGGCCACGTGATCGGCATCGTTCCCTCCGCGGATACGCCCGGAGCGCGTCTTCTGGTTCGTGAGGCACTCGTCGACGAACTGATCATTACCGATGCACGCGACGCCGTGGCATCGAGCGGCCAGGTTGAGTCGGCCGCACCGCAGCTTGCGGACCTCGTCATCAACTGCGTGAACGTTCCGGGAACCGAGCTGTGCTCGATTCTCTGTGCCCGCGACGGCGGAACCGTCTACTTCTTTTCGATGTCGACGTCGTTTACGGCCGCCGCGCTCGGTGCCGAAGGCGTCGGCCGCGACGTTACGATGATCATCGGCAACGGCTATACGAAGGGTCACGCGCAAATCGCCCTGCAGACGCTGCGCGATCGTCCCGAGCTGCACGCACATTTCAACCAAACCTACGCAAGGAAACCTCGATGACCCAAACCGTCCCGGCCGCGCCGCATATCAAACCGCCCGTGTCCCCAGACCAGTTCGAGTACAAACAACTCAAGCAAGGGGAGTTTTGGCGCCACATTCCGGCCTATGCCGAGATCGCCGAAGCGACGTTCCTCGACCATTTGTGGCAACAGCGCCAGTCGGTGAAGACAGCCGAAGAGTTGCTCGAGACGATTCGCGGCGTCTGCACACCCGAGTTCTACGCCGATGCAGAAGAGGGTTTCCGCCAAGCTCCAATGGCGGTGCGCGTCTCGCCCTACGCGATCGCGCTCATCGACTGGAGCGATCCGATCGACGACCCGATTCGCCGGCAGTTCATCCCGCTGGCCTCAGCGCTGTTGCCCGACCATCCGCGTTTGACGCTCGACTCGCTGCACGAACAGCAAGACTCGCCGCTTCCGGGGCTGGTGCACCGGTACGTCGACAAAGCGCTCTTTCTGCCGCTGGCCGTCTGCCCGGTCTACTGCCGTTTCTGCACGCGCAGCTACGCGATCGGGCCCGACACCGAAAACGTCGACAAGATCACGCTGGCCCAGACGCCCAAGCAATGGCAGGAGGCGTTTGCGTACATCGCGAGCCGGCCGGAGCTGGAAGATATCGTGATTTCCGGCGGCGACGTCTACCAGTTGGCGCCCAAGAACATCGAGCTGATCGGCAACGCGCTGCTCGACATTCCGCACCTGCGCCGGCTGCGCTTCGCAACCAAAGGCCCGGCGATCATGCCGATGAAGCTCATCACCCATTCGGAATGGCTCGACGCGCTGACGTCAATCGTGGAGCGCGGGCGAAAGCTTGGCAAGGAAGTCGTGCTGCACACCCATTTCAACGCTCCCGAAGAGATCACGTGGATCACGGAGAAGGCGATGCGACTGCTCTTCGAGCGCGGCATTTTTACGCGGAATCAATCCGTCCTGATTCGCGGCGTCAACGACACCCGCGAACGGATGCAACTGCTGACCAAGCGGCTCGGCCACATCAACGTGCACCCCTACTACGTCTACATGCACGACATGGTTAAAGGGGTTGAGGAGCTGCGCACCACGATCGCAACCGCGGTGGACACCGAGAAGTTCGTTCGCGGAAGCACGGCCGGATTCAACACGCCGACGTTCGTTTGCGACGCCCCTGGCGGCGGCGGCAAACGCGACGTCCACTCCTACGAGTATTACGATCGCGAGAATGGAATCGCTGTCTATGCGGCGCCGAGCGTTAAGCCCGGCAAGGCCTTCCTCTACTTCGACCCGATCGATCAACTCGGCGCGCAGGCGCGAGAGCGCTGGTTCGCCCCCGGTCTTGCCGAGCAGATGATTCGCGAAGCGATCGACAGTGCGGGCCTGGAAGACGATCAGTTGGTTCTAGCGTAAAGCAGTTGTCTGCAAGCGACCCAGACCTGCTGCGGATCTCCGCCTGCCGGGGCCAACTCGTCGAGTTTGCCTACCCGATGATCGCCCGCATCGGAACGGGACCGGCGGGACGAAGCGTGACCAGCGGAGCCGTTTCCACGCGCGCTCCGGGTTCGAGCGTAAACCGATAGCTGCGCAGCAAGGTTTCCAACACGATTGTCGTTTCTCGCAGCGCAAACTCATCGCCGATGCAGCGGCGGGCCCCCCCGCCGAAGGGTATGTAAGCGAAGGGCGGCGGTTCGCTCTCGAGCCAGCGGTCGGGTTCGAAGGCGTCGGGATCCCTGAAATATTTCGGCTTACGGTGCAGCAGCAGCGGCACCATAAATACCGTCGTTCCTGATGGAATGTGGCTGCCGTCGCTCAAGGTCACGTCGCGCAGCGCCTCACGGCCAATGATCCACGCGGGCGGGTACAGCCGCAGAACTTCTTTGACGACCCTCTCGAGATATTGGCGGTCGCCGTCGCGTGCGGCAAGCGCGGCGCGCCGGCCGACTTCGTCGTTCTGCGCAAGCAGAAAGAGCGACCACGTCAAGGTGTTGGCAGTCGTCTCATGGCCCGCCATGAACAGCGTCATGATCTCGTCGCGAATCTGTTCGTCCGACGACGCGCTCGTCGTCACCCCGTTGGTCTCCGCGTCTTGGGCTGCCAACAGCATCGATAACGCATCGGTGCGGTCGCGGGGGTCTGCGCGGCGGCGCGCGATGAGGCCGTAGACGATCTCGTCGAGCATCGTGCGCGCGCGCCAAAAGCGTCGCGTGCTTGGCAACGGCAGGCGCGTAACGAACGCGCCGGCAGGCGTCAGCATCTTCGGAAACTCGTTCATCATCAGCCGCAGCGCCTCGCGAACCAGCCTCGCCGATTCGCTTTCGTCGCTTCCAAACAGCGTCTCGGTCGCGATGCGCAACGTCAACTCGGTCATCGCGGCGTGAGCATCGAAAGGCTCGTCCGGCGCAATTCGTTCGACGAACTCGGCTGCGTCGCGCTCCATGATGCGTGCGTACTCCGCGATGCGCTCGTGATGAAAGGCCGGCTGCACGATGCGGCGCATCTGCCGGTGCAACGGCTCTTCACTCGTGAGCAGTCCTTCGCCGAGCAGCAGGCGTAAGACTCGCGTTCCCAGCGACTTCGAAAACGCGTGCTGCTGCGTGACGAGGATATCCTTGACGAGCGCGGGCTCGTTGACGAACACGTACGAGCGCCACGGAAGCGAAAAGGCCAAAATGTCGCCGTAACGCTGGGTCATCTCTGCCAAGAAGTTCGGGAAGCGCCGGAATGGAACGGGTAACAGGCGTTGCAGCGTCGTCAACCGGCTCGGTCCGGGAATGCGAGCTGCGCTCATTTATCGCTAGTCGCCCGGTAGGCGGTCACGTCGCCGAAACGGCAGACCGGACGATACTCGCCGCGCGCAACTTCCGAAGCAACCGCGGGGCGCATTCTGACCTGAAACGCAGTATCGGGGAAATCGCCGGCGTAGACGAGATAGTCGACGCCGCGGGTGAGATCGATCGTCGCCCGCGGCCGCTGCGCCGCGACGGCAGAGAACCACTCGTCGTAGGTTGCAACCGACGCGTTCTCCGGAACGCAATCGAACGCGCGGCGCGCGTCAGCAAGATCGTGATAGTACGGATGCAGATAGTGCAGCGGGTGCATCGGGTCGAACGCAATCAGAAAAACAATGCAGATCGCCGCCGAAACCGTCGTCCAAACCTTTGCCACGCGTAGGCTCGTCTTTCGAGCCTGGACGACGACTCCCATGATGGTGGCAACGAGAAGCCACGGTATCCACAGCGCTGCGTAGTGGTCGCCCATGCGCCAAACGTAGCCGGAGTTCGCGAGCAGCACGACGGCGCCACCTGGTAGCGCGAGCGCGGCCCACCACGAGAGCAGCGCCAAGAAGGCCAGCGGCACCAGCGCCTCCAGCACGTAGGTAAGGCGTCCCAGGGTGAAAATTGAACTCGCGAACTCACGCGGATGCGTGAATGGTGAGAGTACGAGCGCTAACGGACCATTCGCAAACGAGTACACGTAAAAGTGGCTTGGCCCCCAGCCGCCAAAACGCAACGCAAGAACGGAGTAATAAGCCGCGAGTATGGCCGCCGCGCCAACGGCTAGTCCAGCACCGGCGATGGCCGTAGTCATCGGCTCGAGCGGGCGCCGGTCGAGAAGACCGAGCCCCGAAGCTGCGGGCCGTAACCCGATCGCGACTAAGACGAGGCCGAAGAAGACCAGCGTGAGCGAGGCATCTTCGCGTAACCCAACCGCAACGATCGCGCAAGCCGCAAACCAGAGCCACTTGCCGCGGTCGGCTGCGACGAAAAGGCCCAGCACCAACGGCGTGAAGAGCCCAAGCTCGTGAAACTCGTCGAAGCCCAGTGCGAGCAGCGGCGGATAGAGCAGCGTGACGAATCCCAGGCGTTCGGCAAGTTTGGGACCGGCATACGGGCGCGCCAGCGCTGCGACCAGCGGCGCGCATCCAACCGTTGCGGCGGCTTGCACGAGTTGCAAGGGCAGCGCGCTGCGCGTCAGCCCAACGAAGGGCCACAGCAACCCCAGCGACGGTGAAAAATGATAGCGGAGGTGCGTGCCGTTCTCGACGCCGTTTCGCATTCCGTTGAACGAGTCGGCAACGATCTGCGCGAAGGTGCCGGTGTCGGAGCCGTACGTCCAAAGCTTCGCGCGCACGCACGCGAGCACGGCCAGAACGGCAAACGCGATCCCGGCCCAAAGCCAAACTCTCACGGGCAGGCTCGCCGCGGCCGATTGACCAACCGCGCAGGACGGTGAAGAATATTTGCGTTTTTTGCGGATCCCGCCTCGGCAACGATCCGGCCTACGCGGCGCTTGCGGCCGCGACTGCGAAGGCCATCGTGCGAGCCGGGTACGGCGTGGTCTACGGCGGAGGCAGCGTCGGTTTGATGCGCATCGTTGCCGATGAGGCGCTGGCGTGCGGCGGCGAAGTGATCGGCGTCATACCTTCGGCACTGGCCGTCAGCGAGGTCGCGCACCAAGGCTTGACCAAGCTGCACGTCGTGTCGACGATGCACGAGCGCAAGGCGTTGATGAACGACTTCAGCGACGCCTTCCTCGCGCTGCCGGGCGGCTACGGCACGATGGACGAGTTCTGCGAAGTGCTGAGTTGGCGGCAGTTGTGCATTCACGACAAGCCCATCGGGCTTCTCAACTACCGCGGTTACTACGATGCATTGCTGGCCTTATTCGACTCGATGCTCGTCGAGGGCTTCCTAACCGAGCAAACGCGCCGGCTCTTTGTGGACGCTTCCGAGATCGACGACCTCCTGAGACTTATGTTCTAACCGTCCCTAGCTCGGTTCGGCCAGCGCGGTTGCAACGATCCGCTCCTGCTCGGCCGCGTGCTGGCCGGCATAGCCTTCGCTGGGACTTGCACGATAGCCGCGCCCGATGTACTCGATATCGAATCCGTCGCGCTTACCTTCGAGCAGGCGGCGGCGCACGAAAGCTCGCGCGCCCATGTTCTTGGGCTCTTCTTGCACCCAAACGATCTTCTTGAGCTTCGGATAGCTTGCGATGACGCGGTTGATTTCGCCGACGGGCAACGGTGCCAGCAGCTCGATGCGCGCGATTGCCGTGCGGCGTAACGAGCCGTACGCCGGCTGCGCGACGAGATCGTAGTAGATCTTCCCACTGCAGAGAATCAGCCGCTCGATCTGCTCGCGATCGAGCTTTCGCGGATCGTCGAGCACCGGCGCGAAGCTTCCGGTGGCCATCTCGTCGAGCCGGCCCGCGGCGACGTCGGCGCGCAGCAACGACTTGGGCGTCATCACGACCAACGGCACCGCGATCGGCGAGCGGGCCTGCATGCGCAAGAGATGATAGTAGTTGCTTGCGACGGACGGCTCCGCAACTCGCAAGTTCCCTTCTGCGACGAGTTGCAAGAAACGCTCGGGACGCGCGCTGGAGTGCTCGGGGCCGGCCCCTTCGTAGCCGTGCGGCAGCAGCAGCGTCAAGCGCGACGTTTGGCCCCATTTGGCCTGCCCGGCAGCGATAAACTGATCGACGATGATCTCCGCTCCGTTGAAGAAGTCGCCGTACTGCGCCTCCCACAACACCAACGCGTCGGGCTGTTGCGCCGAGTACCCGTACTCGAAACCCATGCAGGCATATTCCGAGAGCGGGCTATTTCGAATTTCGAAGGAGGCCTGTTGCGGTGCGAGATGCTGCAGCGGTATCCAGACGGCCTCCTCGGATTTTTTGGAGCCGGTCCGTGGCTCGGTCGACGGGTGAAAAACGTCGTGGCGGTGGCTGAAGGTTCCACGTTCGGTGTCTTGGCCCGTAAGGCGAATCGGAGTTCCGGCGAGGAGCAGCGAAGCAAAGGCGAGCGATTCAGCCGTTCCCCAGTCGACGATTCCACTCTCCTCGATGGTCTTTTTGCGCCGATCGAACTGGTTGCGCAGCTTGCGGTTAAGCGCGAATCCGTCGGGTACCGCGGTCAGTGCGTCGCTCCAAGCGACCAACTGACGGCGATCGGCGGCCGGCAAAACCGTGCCGTCGAAAGTATTGCTTCCCGACATCTTTCGACCGCTGGCGTGCGACGGGGTCGTACCTCGCACGGCACGGCGAACCTCTTGCAGGCGCTGTGTTGCCGCATCTTCCATTTCGCGCGCACGATCGGCCGCGATGACCCCCTGATTGACGAGCTTATTGGCGAACAGCTCGCGCACCGTCGGATGATTCTTGATCCGTTCGACCATGTCGGGCTGGGTGTACGCCGGCTCGTCTTGTTCGTTATGGCCGAAGCGCCGGTAGCCGATCAGATCGATGAGCGCGTCGCGACCGAACGCCCGGCGAAAATCTACGGCAAGGTGGACGGCCGCGATGCACGCGTTGACGTCGTCGGCGTTGACGTGCACGATCGGAACGTCGAAGCCTTTAGCCAAATCCGAAGCGTATCGCGTCGAGCGAGCGTCGTCCGGGTCGGTGGTAAACCCGATTTGATTGTTCGCAATCAGATGGATCGTGCCACCGGTTTCGTAGCCCGGCAACGATTGCAGGTTGAAGACTTCGGCGACGATGCCTTGACCCGTAAATGCGGCATCGCCATGAATGAGAATCGGCACGGCCCGTTTGCGGTCGAACGCCGGCACCCCGTGCGAGTGGTCGGTCTGCAGCGCGCGCGCGCTGCCTTCAACGACCGGATCGACGGCCTCGAGATGGCTCGGATTATGCGCCAGCGTGACGCTGATGCTCTTTCCGCGCGAGGTTGTGAACGTTCCGGTAGCGCCGTGATGGTACTTGACGTCCCCCATCACGTCGTCGTCCCCAACCGTTCCGCGATACTGTGCCGCTTCGAACTCCGTCATCACCTCTTCGTACGGCATGTTGACGACGTGAGCGATCACGTTGAGCCGCCCGCGGTGCGCCATGCCCAGGACTGCGTCAGCCACGCCGTCCTCGGCCAGCATATCCAGCATCTCTTCGAGCATCGGCACCATCACGTCGAGCCCTTCGCCGACACGCGTGAGGCGCTCGAGCAGCTCGATCTGGCGCTGCGGCGACTGCTCGAACTTGCTTCGCCCAGATTCGATGTAGTCGCGCAGCCAGACGCGTTGGGTTGCGTCGGAGATGTGCTCGATCTCGTAGGCAATCGTCGAGCTGTAGGTTTCTCGAAGGCGCGGCAGTACGTCGGCTAACGTGTTGCCGGGGACTTTGACGCGCAGCACGCTGGCGGGAATCGCGCTCTGGAGCGCTGGCGTCAAACCGTAGGTCTGCGGCTGCAGCGAGGGATCGCCGACGGGCTCCGTGCCGAGTGGATCGAGATTCGCAGCAAGATGCCCGTAGCGGCGGTAAGCGGATACGATCGCCATGCCGGCCGCCGCGGCACGTAACATCTCGTCGGAGGGACGCGCCGTTGCCTGCGCCGCCGGCGCGTACGGCAGTTGAGCAACCGGCGCCGCTTGCAATCCGAGCGACGAGAAGACTGCTTCGTAAAAGCCGCCGGCGCCCTGCAGCAGTTCGTCGACGCTACGCAGATACTCGCCCGATTGCGCGCCTTGAATGACGCGATGATCGTAGGTGCTGGTGATTTGCATCACCTTCGACACGCCGAGAAGCCGCAGCGATTGTTCGTTCGCATTTGCAAAGCCGCCGGGATAGCCGATTGCACCGGTCGCGATGATCGCGCCTTGTCCCGGCATCAAACGCGGCACCGACGCGACGGTTCCGATGCCGCCCGGGTTGGTTAACGTGAAAGATGCGCCTGCAATGTCGTCGGCGCCGAGCTTATTCTCGCGCGCTCTTGCAACGAGTTCCTCGTACGTCGTCCGAAAGGCGGCGAAGTCCAGTTCGCCGGCGTTGCGGATGACGGGCACGATCAGGAAGCGCGTGCCGTCCTTGCGCTCGCTGTCGACGGCAAGTCCGAGATGAATGCCCGGCTCGACGCGCACGGGCGCGCCGGTGTCGTCGCGTCGAAACGAATACGTGATGAACTGATGGTCGCGCGCCGCCGCAACGAGCGCATACCCGATGAGATGTGTGAACGAGACCTTCTCGGTGCGTCCGGCGGCTTTGATCGCGCCGGCCAGTTCTTTGCGGCGAGCGTCGAGTACGTCGACCCCGATCGTCCGAAAGCTCGTGGCCGTCGGGATCGAGAGGCTTTGCTCCATGTAGCCGGTCAATGCGGCGGCCGGACCGCGTAACGGCGTCGTTTTCGTCCCCGGCGCCAGCGCCGGAAGTGGCGTCGCCGAGGCCGGACGGCGGCGCGCTTGCGATGCCTGCTCGACCACATCGGTGCGAAGAATCAAGCCGTTGGGCCCCGACCCTCGAACGAGTTTGAGGTCGACGTCGAGCTGCCGCGCGATGCGGCGCGCCGGCTGGTCGGCCAGAGTCTCGCCGGCAGAGGCGGCCGGAGTGCTCGGTGGCGGCGCCGGCTTTGGAAGCGGCGCGCCGTTGCCGGTGCTTGGCTGACGAGCGGCTGCCCCGTTTGCCTGCGACGTGTCGATCTGGGCCAGGACCGCGCCGACTGCGACCGTCTCGCCTTCGCGTACCGCAATCTGGGTTACGACGCCTGATACGGTCGCCGGAACCTCGACGTCAACCTTGTCGGTCGTCACCTCGACGAGGGGATCGCCTTCGGCAACGAAGTCGCCGACGTGCTTGCGCCATTCGACGATCGAGCCTTCGGTAACCGACTCGCCCATTTCGGGAAGCGTCACGCTAACCAGGGTGGCATCCAAAACAGGATTCATTTTATCTTTTCCGGCGCCGGGGGCCTACGTTAGAAGTACTTCGCCGGGAGCGCCCCCATTACGACTGAAGCGTTCTTGGCAAAGCGCGGGCGCGCGTGGCTCAGGACGAATGCGGCAACGTCGTAGGACTCGGACAGCGAGAGCGAGCCCGGCGCATTCTTCGGCATGTTGTAGCGAATGAAGCCGGTCATCCGGTCGGCGTGAGCCATTCCGGCGCCGCCATTGAACGAGTGCGCCCCCCACAAAGGGGGAAATCCCGCGGCACTGATGCCGCCTCCGTTGGCCTGGTGGCACATCGAGCACTTGCTTGCGTAGATCTTGGCACCGTCGCCCAGGTTCGCGGCAACCTTCGGTAGAGGCACGATATAGCGGTCGTCTTGCGGTTGTTTGGCGCCGACCGGAACCCCCCGCGAGAGCCACGCGATGTAGGCAACGATGCCAATCATCGCCTTGCTGGAATAGGCCGGCGGCTTGCCGTTCATGCTGTACAAGAAGCATTCCGCGATGCGATCTTGCAGTGCGATCACGCGGTGCGCGCGCTTGTTCCATTGTGGAAAGCGGCCGTAGAGGCCGATGAAGCTGCCGCCGCGCGGCTGCGTGCCGGCCGCGATGTGGCAGGCCGCGCACGACATTTGGGCGCCGACGTACGGTTTCATCAAGCGCGGCGTATCGACGATAATGGCGCGACCGTACGCGATCGACTCTCCGACCGGTCCTGCCGGAAGTGTCTTCGCGTCGTACGCGGTCGCGGCCGCAGCCGCCGGCGTGGCGGCCGTTTGCGTCGCGCCTCCCGAACAGGCGGCGAGCGCGAACGCGGCAGCAAAAAGTGTTGCGCGCATCTTTACCAACATTCAGAGAACCAGCGTCAAGTACGTGTACCCGTAGGTCGCTTGCAGTACGGCGATGGCTGCCACCATGGACGGTACGACGACGGCACCCGGAATGAGATGAGTCAAGATGTCGCCGGCCACCTCCGCCGCGCTCATCGAGGCGGGGGCGAAGCCTCGCGCGACGATCGCGCGAGCCTGCTCTTCCACGGCGGTATGGCAAGTCAGGACGATCAGGCCACGCTGCTGCAGCATCTCGATGGAGACGTCCTGGTACATTCCCGCGGCGTCGTCGGGATCGGCCCGGCGGTCGACCGGTGCGCGCCGCTGCAGAAAGACGTTTGAAACAACGGGCGCACCCGCGCTATCGCTCAGCTTGAAAAACTCTCCGAAGCGATAGGTGCTCCAAACGACGTCGCTATATGCGTAGACTGCCGACGGACCGTGGCCCGCGAGCGCCACCGCGATCGAGCCTGCGGGATAGCCAAAGCCAAACTGAAGTCCATTCAAAGCGTTCTTGACGTTAACGAGCATGCTCGGCCGAAACGAGACGGCCTGGACGACCTGGCGTATCTCGGCCGGGCGCCCGGCGGCCTTCGCGAACGCCGCGGCATCGAAATCGGAACGGCGCTCTACCAAGTGCGCGCCGCCGGGAACCGCGGCGGCCGCGGTTGCCGATGCCGCGATAAAGTCCTTGCGGTTCATCGTATCATCTCTCCGTCAACTCTTTCCGACTCCCTGCAAACCGAGGTCCGGCGCGTTCGCCTAGCCAAAGGAGAGAGTAGATGGCGAGCCTCACTGCAGTTGCCGTAGCGCTCTTCCTCTTCGGAGGCGTTATCGGAGCGGCGATCGGATGGCTAGCGGCCCGAGCGGAGAACGCGGGGCTCCGCGCGACGCTCGAGCAAACGCACCACTCCGGCGAGAAGGCGATCGAAGCGCTCTTGGAGCGCGCGAAGAACGAACTGCGTGAAGCTACGGCGCTGCGCGCCAGCGAGCGCGTCGGCGAACTGGTCTCGCCGGTGACGCAAAAGCTGGGCGAGTTCGACCGGCTCATCGCCGACTTAGAGGCGACGCGCCAACGCGATGCGGGGAGTCTGCGCGAGCAGATCGACCAACTCTTGGGCCGGACCGACAAGCTGGAGACGGCGACCTCGCACTTGAGCACGCAGACCTCGACGCTGGTAACGGCCCTTCGCAATCCGGCTTCGCGCGGCAAATGGGGCGAAATGCAGCTACGCAACGTCGTGGAGAAGGCCGGCATGCTGGCGTACTGCGATTTCTCCGAGCAGCAGACGGTGGCGCTCGAGGAAGCGCGCGTCCGGCCCGACATGACGGTAAACCTTCCGGGCGAGCGCTACGTCTTCGTCGACGCCAAAGCGCCGACCGACTCGATGCAAGCCGCGCTCGAAGCCTCCGACGACGAGACGAGGAAGGCGCTGGTAAAGAAGCACGCTCGAGCGTTACGCGATCACGTAGACGCGCTCGCGCGCCGTGGCTATCAGACGGCAAAAGGCTCCGCGGACTACGTCGTAATGTTCGTTGCCGGTGAAGCCTTCGTCAGCTCTGCCTGCAACGAAGACCCAGGCTTAATCGAGTACGCGCTCGACAAAGGGGTCCTCGTCACCGGCCCGCTTACGCTCATCAGCCTCCTGCGCACGTTTGCGATGGGCTGGCAGGCGCTACGGCAAGAAGAGAACGCAAAGCGAATCGCGATGATCGGCCGCGTGCTCTACGAGCGCGCGCTAAAGTTCTCCGAGCATCTCGCCGAGGTGCGCAAACATCTCGAGCGCTCCGTCAATGCGTTCAACGGCGCGGTCGGCTCCTACGAAACAAAGCTCCTTCCCCAGGGGCGCAAACTAAAAGACGAGGCGTCACTCCTGGGTGAGGATCTCTCCGAGCTTCCGCCGATCGACGTCGTGCCGCGCGACGTTACCGCGCTCGATACTTCGGGCACGACCAAACGTCTGCCGCGCTCGCAGCAGCTCTTTGCAAATGACGACGCCGTCTAGCAGCCGCTAGGGTGACGGGGTCGCGGCTGGAGCGTGATCCGCGGCCCAAGCTTTGAGCGCATTCAGGGTGTTCTCCACGTGTAATGACGGATCGAGGCTGGTGTACGTGTAGACGATCGTATCGTCGGGAGCGATCACGTACGAAGTGCGATTCGCATATTGCGGGTTTTGCGCGAGAACCGCGTCGTAAGCTTTCATGACCGTTCCGTTGGTGTCGGCGGCGACGGCGAACTTGCTGCGGCATTCGCTAACGGAAAACTTCTGCAGCTTGTCCAGCGGATCGTGCGAAACGCCGATGACCGTCGCGCCGAGCGCCTTGTATTGATCGATCGCGTCGGCAAACTCGTGCGCTTCGATCGTGCAGCCCTTCGTGAACGCCGCCGGATAGAAGTAGAGCACGACCGGCCCCTTTTTCAGCGAATCCGCCAGGTCAAACGTAAAGGCGTTTCCGCCTAGACTCGCCTGGAGTGTAAAGTCGGGTGCCTTCGTCCCAATCGGGAGCGCGGCCGACGCGGGAAGCGGAGAGATGGCGGCTGCCACGAGCGCCGCGGTGAAGTACCGTCGAATCATCATCGACAAGCCTCCTCGCTCCCTGGACGATACTCCTTCGACCGGACGTACGTTGCGTTTTTGGGATACCGCGCCGCCGGCCTCCCCGCGTACACTATCCGAGTATGAAAGCTTTAGCGATGGCCGTCGCGCTATTTGCGCCTACGTTTTCTGCCCCGGTTGCGGCTTACGCTCAACCCGAGCCGTTGCCAAGCCCAACCGCGCCGGCAGCGGCGGCCGCTCCCGACTCGAGCACCGGTGGCTTTGACGCAAGCAAACTTACGCCGGCGCAGCAAGAAGCGCTCCGGCTGGCGATCATTAAGACGTCGCAGAATCCCGTCGGCAACATCACGGTGGTGCCGTTTCAGAACAACTTCAACTACGGCTTTGGTCCGTACACGCGCCTTCAATACAACCTCAACGTACAGCCCGTCATACCGATTATGCTCTCACCGAGCATGACGCTGATTGCGCGCACGATTTTCCCAATCGTCAACCAGCCTTCGGGCGCGCCTCCGGCGGTTTGCCTCTCGCCAAACGGATGCCCCTCGACGTTTGGAATCGGCGATACGCAAGAACAGTTCTTTTTTGCGCCAAAGACAAAGCCGGATCAGCTCATTTGGGGCGTTGGCCCGATCTTCCAAGCTCCGACCGGCTCGCCGGCGTTGCTCACTTCGGGTAAATGGTCGGCCGGCCCCGATGCGGTCGCCCTAATTATGCCGGGGAAATTCGTGTTGGGAGCGCTGGCAACGCAGCTCTGGTCGTTTGCGGGACAGTCGTCTCGGCCCGCCGTCAACACGTTCTTGCTTCAACCCTTTGTCAACTACAATCTCAAAAACGGATGGGCACTATCGACGTCACCGATCATGACGGCGAACTGGAGCGCTGCACAAAATAAGTGGGCTGTTCCGATCGGCGGCGGCGTTGCGAGAACGTTCAAGGACGGCGATCAGCTAATGTCGCTCGCCGTATCGTACTATACGTACGTAACGCGGCCAGTGAGCTCGCCGCAGACGAACCTAAAAGTCGTTTGGAGCCTCCTATGGCCCGTAAAGCGTGGAATCGACATTGGCCAGTTACTGAAGGAAGCCCAATAGGCCGGATCCTGGAGAGCGGGGATGGTCGCCCAGGCTCCCGAAGCAGGCAGATACCTGCTTTGCCCGCGCGGGCCGCGATTGGCCGCGCACACACAAGGAGATCTTTTTTTGAAACGTCTTGCTACTTCACTAATTTGCGGTTTCGCGATTGCGGCGCTCTCGGTCGCCGCGGCGATGGCCGCTCCGCCGAGCATTTCCGGAAGCTGGGTCATCGAACAGACTGGTGCCAACGGCACCACGACTGGGAGCATCACCATAACGCAGTCGGGAATGGGCATCGTCGGTCAGAACGCCAAGACCGGAAACGGATACACCGGTACGTTCGTCAACGACACTCAAATCAACGGAAAATGGCACGGTCCGGGCGGCGCCGGCTGGCTGACGATCTACGTTACGCCAAACGGTCTCAGCTTCAACGGCAC
>JBEKRW010000114.1:0-7518 GCA_049517595.1 Candidatus Cybelea sp.
CAAAGGCTATCGCGCCCAGGTCGATTGGCCCGCCTCCCACGTTTGGCGCGAACTCGCTGCGGCCTACCCCGATGCGAAGGTGATCCATTCGGTGCGCCCGGAGGATTTATGGTGGAAGAGCTTTTCTGCCACTATCGGCCGCCTGTTCCTCAGTTATAAAGAGATGCCGCTGCCCCCTCACATTACGGCGATGATGGAGGCGATGGAGATTGCAATCGTCGAGCGGACCTTCGGCGGCGAGTTCACGAACAAGGAGAGCGTATTGGCCGCTTTCCGGCGACGTGCCGAAGAGGTTCGCGCCGCGATTCCGGCCGAGCGGCTCCTGGTGTTTGACGTGGCCGAAGGGTGGGCGCCGCTCTGCGCGTTTCTCAACACGCCAATCCCAAACGAACCCTTCCCCCGCGTGAACTCAACCGAAGAGTTCCTCCAATTCTTTGATGAAGGTAAGCCGCTCCCGCCGACCCCAAAGCTGGAACGCTAGGGGAACGCCGGGATGCTACGCTCGGCAAATGGCAGGTCGCGGCAGAGATTCGTTCTTGGTGACGCTTTGGACCGAGGGAACGGATGACGGTAGCAACGCCGCGCCCGCGTGGCGCGGAAGCGTCGAACACCTTTCGACGAGACGGCGACTCTATTTTAGCGCTCCGAGCGAACTAATCGGCTTCCTCGGCAGCCAGATGAAGAAAGCCGGAACGAGGGCCGACGACCAGGATAACTGAAGCCCCGCTTCGTGGGGCGACCAAGTGGCGGACTGCCGATCCGGGTGGCGCTCCTGGGTGCGCCGGAAGTCATATCGGCGGACGGCACTCACATTTTCGCGTTGCCTCGCAAGACGCTCGACGTACTGGCCTATCTCATCCTGCACCGCGGCCGGACGATGACGCGTGCCTCGGTGGCCTTCGCTCTTTTCCCCGACGACGAAGAGGAACTCGCCCGCAACAGCCTGAGGCGTAATCTCTCCTATCTGCTGTCATCTTTGCCAACTGCGCCGGCCTCGACGCCCTTCATTCTGACCGACGGAAAGACGATCGCTTGGAATGAAGGAGCTCCCGCGACGATTGACGTCGACGAGTTCGAGCGCGCGATCGCCGACGAGCGTGACGCTGCTGCAGTTGCGATCTATTCCGGAGAGCTGCTGCCGACGCTCTACACCGACTGGACGATAGCCGAGCGTGAACGGCTGCGCGCGCTCTTCCACGACGCATTGTTTCGCGAGGTCCAGCGTCTTCGCTCGTTGCGACGGTTCGACGATGCGACGACGTTCGCGCGTACGCTTCTGAACGACGATCCATGGCGTGAAGACGTGCTGCGATTGCTCATGGCCGTACGGCACGAAGCCGGCGACCGCAGCGGTGCGCTCGCGGAGTTCGAGCGCTTCGCCGCGCGGCTCCGCCTGGAGATGCGAACCGATCCGATGGTCGAGACGATCGCCGTCCGTGACGCCGTCCTGCGCGGCGCAGCACTGCCGACGAGCGAGCGCACGCGAAGAGCGCGCGGTGACGTGACGACGGAACCGGAGCTCGGCTTGCCGTTCGTCGGTCGTGACGCAGCAATGAACTCGGCGCTTGCAGCGTGGCATCGCGCGGCTGACGGGCGGGGGGGCCTCCTGGTCGTTGCCGGAGAGGCCGGGATCGGCAAGAGCCGATTCGTCACCGAACTGGCGCGCTCGATCGAGCGCGAAGGCGGTCAGGTCATTCGCGGGCACACCTCGGCTAACGCCGAGCGCCAGCCCTACGAAGCCTTTGTCGACGCCCTGCAGCAGCGCCCGCTCGACGCGTCGCTCGATTTGCTTTTCGAAAAGCACGCATCCGCGACCTTGAGCGACGACCGTGCGGCGCGCGCGCGATTGTTCGAATCAATTCGGCACGACATCGCCGGCCTCGCGAAGCACCGCCCGCTGGCGGTGATCCTCGAGGACCTGCACTGGTCGGGACCCGACACGATCGCGTTGCTCGATTCTGTAGCGATGCGTTTGGGCTCGGCGCCAGTCCTCATCGTGGTAACGATGCGAACTGACGAACTGCCGCTCGGCAATCCGCTGCGGCGCGTAATTGGTCAACTCCAAAACCGTGGCAGCGCCGACGAGATCGACCTGCAGCGCTTGAGTGCGCGTGACGCAACGACCGCCCTTGAAGCGGTGGTCGCAAACGCCGACGCTGCGCTTGTTGCCGAGGCGATACGCTGGGCGGACGGCGTTCCTTTGCTGCTACTGGAGGCTGCACGCGACGTAGTCGCAGGCCGATCGGCGACTCACGCCGACATCGGAGCGCTGGTCGGCGATCGTTTCGCGCGCCTAACGCCGCCAGCCGCAGCTGTGCTGGTCTACGCCGCCGCCGCGGGCAGTCGCTTTGAGTTGGCGACGATCGCCGCTGCAATGGGCTGGGCAAACGCGGCGATCGTCGATGCGTTGGTGGAAGCCGTCGAGCTCGGGTTGGTACGCGCGGCCGGCAACGTGCGCGGCCTTGCGTTTATATTTGGCCACCAGGTGCTCCACGCCGCCGCATACGAGCGAATCGAAGCGACGGATCGCGCCCGCGCGCACGCGATGATCGCGCGTGCCTTGGCCGCCCTGCCGGAAAGCGTCGGATCCGGTGCGGCGGAAGCCGCGCGCCAGTTCCAAGCTGCCGGCGAGCCGGAACGCGCTGCCCGATTTTGGCGGACTGCGGGAACCTACGCGCTCTCCGTCTACGCCAATGAGGACGCGCGCGCGGCAGCAACGGCGGGGTTGGCGCTAGCCGGCGACGATGCAGCGTTGCGGTACGACCTGCTTCTTCTGCGCGAAGACGCGCTGCGGCGCGTGGGCGGCGCCTCCGAACGCCAAGCCGACAGCGTGGCGCTGCTTGAATGTGCGGGAGAGGATCGCGATCGGGAATGCGAGGCGCTCGCACGGGTCTGTCAAGCGCATCCGCGCGATACGAACGTGCGTCGTGCGGCGCTCGACCGCCTCGCGCAGCTTGCGCTGCTATCGGACCGATACTCGGCGGTTTACGAGCGCACCGCGAGCAGACATGCCGCCTCCAACGACGACTACGCGGAGGCGCGCGACGCGGCCTTGCGCGCCGCGGAGCGCTTCGAGCGGCTCGGCGACCAACGCGAAGCCGTCCTGGCGCGCTTGCATCACATCCGAATGGCGCAGCGGCTCGGCGACATGGTGACGGTGGAGTCGGCGGTCGCTGCGCTTCGACCGGTGGCGGAGGGGACCGAGGACATCGCCCTTGCCGTCGAGTTCTATTTCGTCGCGTCACGTGCGGCGATGGGGATCCGCTACGAACCGGCACTTGCCGACGCGCGGCATTCGCTCGAACTCGCGCTGCGGATCGGCGACCGCTATGCCGAGGCACGCGTGCGCGTGCTCGTCGCCCAGCTTATCGGCAGGGTGCAGAAGAACTACGCCGAGCGGGACCGCGAGCTCAAGGCAGCCCTTGCCGCGTATCGCGATGTCGGCTCCGCGGATGGAATCGATACCTGCATCGTCATTATCGGAACTTTGCAGATGTGGCGCGGCGATTTTGAAGCCGGACGACGAACCCTTGCGGAACTGCGAACCGATGCACGAAAGATCCACATTGTCTCGGCTTGCATCTTTCGGGGCTACGGTGATATGTGGGAAGGGCGATTGGAAAGCGCCGAGCGCGAGCTATCGGCGGCGCGCGAGTTGGCAGCACGACTCAACCTCCCGCGGTACGTGGCGCATGCCAACCAACTGCTCGCAGAAACCTACCGGCTAGCCGGTGACCCCGTGCGAGCTCGGCGTTCGCTCGACGCGGCGCTCGATAAACTCCCGGCGGGCGATGCAGCGATACTCCTCGTCGACGCGCTTGCGCTCTCGGCGCGGCTGCATGCCGAGAGTGGTAACCGGGAGGCTGCCCAAACCGATGCCTCTGCGGCCGAAGAGCTCGCGATGCGCCACACTATGCAAGGCTTCAGCCTCATAGCCTGGCATCTCAGCGTCGCGTACTCGCTCTTGGGCGATGCAGCATCCGCGGAGCGATTGGCGCGGGAGTCCGCGCGGGCATTCGTAGACGACGCCCTGCACATGGATGCCGAGGCCGCCGAATGCTGGTCGCGGCTGCCATGGCACCGCGAGGCGATTGCCTTTCTCTCGGCCCGGAACGCTTCGGGAACGGCCTCCTCCTAAGCTCAAATCACCGGGCTTCTCCGGTTCGGCTTTAGGAGGTTCCCTGTGCGGTTCTTGACTTCAGCGGTCGCCGCGACGATCGCCATCGGCATTCTTGCGGGCTGCTCGGCGAGTAACGGCGGCCCCGCAACGCTTCCGTCCTCCATCACGATGAATCCAGACCATGGCCGTTCTTGGATGGCGCCGGCGGCGAAGAAAAGCAAGGAGCTCCTCTACATTTCGGACACCGGCACGGATGACGTTTACGTGTACTCATATCCAAACTTGGCTGCGGTCGGAACGCTGACCGGCTTTAGCGATCCGAACGGCATGTGCGTCGACAAGAGCGGCGATGTTTTCGTCGTGAACTATGGGGCGTCCGATATTGTCGAGTACGCGCATGGCGGTCTCACGCCGATCGCGACCCTGAACGATCCCGGCTATAGCCCTGAAGGCTGCTCAATCGATCCCACAACGGGGAATCTCGCCGTCACGAACTGGACGACGACGAGCTCGGGCTCTGGGGACGTCGTCATTTACAAAGGCGCTACGGGCAGCCAGCAAACGTATTATGGGGATCCGGCCATGTTCTACATGGCCTTTTGTAGCTTCGACGACAAGGGCAATCTCTTCGTAGACGGATACGGCCCTGGACCCAGCTACGGGGATGCACTCGCCGAGCTTCCGAGCGGCGGCGCGTCGTTTAAGAATATCGAGCTGCAGTTGCCTCCGAACTCTTCCATGTTGGGCGTCCAGTGGGACGGCTCACACGTAGCGATTGGAGACTGGGATGGTGGAAAGTATGCCGATGTCATCTACCAGTTCGCTATAGCTCATAAGAAGGCCAAGCTTGCCGGATCCACATCGCTCACCGGTTCGGAGTACATCCGCCAGTTTTGGATTGCGGGCACGAATGTTATCGGGCCGGACATCGACATGAAAGACGTTGGCATTTGGAACTACCCAGCTGGTGGAGCGCCCATCGCGACGCTAACGGGTTTCTCGTCCCCAGTCGGCTCGGTCGTGAGTCGAGCTAAGTAATTTATCTTGAGGAGGTTTGTCATGCGACTCTTTACTTTAACGGTCTCCGCAACAATCGCCATTGGCCTTCTCGCAGCCTGCGCGAGCAGCAATAGCGGGTCGCCCTCATTGCCGGCGCCGGCCGGCGCGCAAGTGCGTTTCGCGCCGCTCGGCCTGGCTCTCCCGTTGATGCCGCAGGCCGGCGTCGGGCGACTGCACCTCGCGACGCGCATCGTCCGCTCAGCCACGACTGCGGGAATCTACGGAAGCAACTTATACGCCTATCAGTTGTGGGGCTATTCCAATCCAAACAAGAGCAACAATAAACCGGTCTGTACGCTCGGCAGTAAAACGAGCCCGCTAACGTTCGTCAACGGCTTCGGTACCGATCCGAATAGGAACGTAATGGTGCCATGGTTCTTGCACTATTCGTCCCAGTACTTGGGCGAGATCAGCGTCTACAAACCGAACTGCGGGGGCCGGCTATGGGAGGCGCCCGACGCGAATGGTCAGCCAGGCGACGCTTATAGCTCCAACCCGGCTACCGGCAAGGTCATCGTCGCCGAACTTCAGCTTAGAACCGCAAAAACCGGTGCGGTCGCGATCTGCTCCTTCAAAGCCGAATGCGGCAAGGCATTCAGCAACAAGGCCGTTACCGGCATCGGCATCGGCGTCGCGGCGGCTGCGAATGGCGACTGCTGGCTTTCTGCTGCAACGACCGCCACGTCAGGGTTCGTGCTCGTGTATTTCAAGGGATGCGCCGGCTCGGGTCAGGTTGCAACGGGCACCTCGGACGCGGCCGCCGGCGGCCTCTTCATCGACACGATGGGCCGGTTGGGATCGATCGACCAGGCTGGTGAGCTGTACGTCTACAAGGGCTGCAACCCGGCATGCACGCTAGTAAAGAGCTCTCCGCTCGAAGGGCAGCCGATCATCGGTGGTCTTAACGCCAAGGGCAACCAGCTCGCCCTTGGTGACTACGCTACCAATGCGGTCGACATCTACACCTATAACGCGACGACCGGGGCAGCGACGTACTCGTACAGCTTCAACGACGGGCTCACCTCCGGGTCTGAAAACCAGGTTGAGGCGGGGCTGTTCGCTCCCCGCAACGGTAAGGTGTAGTTCAGATGTTCACTTTCACGATTAATGTTGGCGGTCGCGCCGTTGCAGGGGCGGCGATTCTCGGCATAGCCGTCGCGATCTCGAGCCTTACCGTCGTCCAGGCGCAGTTGTCGCCCGACGGAAGCACGCGCAAAGTGTTCAGTTGCACGTCCGGACAGGCGTGCGTCGAGGGTCTCGCCAGCGGAAAGAACAGCTTCGGTGTGTGGGGCAAGTCCGCGGCGGGCACGGGAGTTCAGGGCAACTCTACCGCAACGAACAACAATTCGGGCGTCGCCGGCATCAATGGCGCCACAACCGGCACCGGCTACGGCGTCTACGGCCGTTCGTCCAACGGTCCCGGCGTATACGGAACGTCTTCGGCGCCCTACGATTCGGGAATCGGGGTGTCGGGAACCGGCAATAGCACCGGGGTCCAAGGCGAGGCCACCTATGTGGGCGTCGAAGGCATAAACTCCACCAACGGTGGACTGGCGGTTTCAGCCATAGGCAACAACACCGGAACGTTCCTCTTCTCCGCATTCGACAATGCGAACGATGCCTCGTGCATCATCGACGGAAGCGCAAACCTGACGTGCACCGGAACGATCGGCGGCGCGACCATTCGCCCGCGGCACGAGAACGGCGCGGGACAGCAGCTTCTCACCTACGCATCGGAGTCTGCCACGGCAACGATCGAAGATGTCGGAACCGCGCGGATGTCGGGCGGCGTTGCAATCGTTAGGATCGACCCCTCCTTTGCGTCGCTGATGGATCACAAGTGGTATTACGTCTTTCTCACGCCGCTGGGGGATACGCGCGGCCTCTACGTGAGCATGAAAACGGCGTCTGCGTTTCAGGTTCGCGAGACTGAGCACGGACGCTCTAGCTTGGAGTTCGATTATCGCATCGTCGCGCGCCCCTCCGACGCTAAGAACGATCGATTGCCGCCGGTACCTTCGATGCCGAAGCCTCGATTGTCGCAGCGCGTGCACTAGGAGAACCATTTCATGCGAGGGAGTCACATCTTAGTCCAAGCCCTATCGGCGATTGGGGCAGCAGCAATGCTTGCCGCTTGTTCGGGCGCGGCCGTAACCCCCGATTCGCAACCGCGTGCGGCGAAAGGCGCGGTTGATCGCGACGCCACCGTCGAGTTCGCGTACGTTGCCAATATGGGCTCGAAAAATGTTTCCGCGTATGCAATTAACGCGAGCAGCGGCGCGCTCAATGCGGTTTCGGGCTCACCGTTTGCGACCGGCAACAATCCCAGCGGCGTGGCA
>JBEKRW010000115.1:0-7492 GCA_049517595.1 Candidatus Cybelea sp.
GCCGCTACTCGTTGTTTGGTTGACTCTTGCCGCGTGCCTGGCCGCAAGCTATTACGATTTGCAGTGGCGCCGGATTCCCAACGCTATCACTGGTTCGCTCGCCCTGACGGCCGTACTCGTGCACGCGTTTTTCGGCCTCGGGTCACTGGCCCAGTCCTTGGGAGTGATGGCCGCTTTAACCGTAGGGGGCTACCTCCTTTACTCACGCGGCGGCATCGGCGCCGGGGATATCAAGCTCGCGATTGCGGGCTCCGGCATGCTGAGCTACCCGCTGTGCGTCCCGTTCCTCCTCTACACCGGGATATCGGGGGGCCTCATCGCACTGGTCTTTCTGCTGGCTCGCGCCAGCGGCCGCGCTAGCCTTTCGCGTGCCGTTTTCATGACGCTCGCGGGCGCACCAGGCATAGCTACCGACAAGCGCGAAAAGCTGCCCTACGCCCTGGCCTTTGCCCTCGGCGCGATTTTGGTTGCTCTCTCGCAGAGCATCGCTCCGTTCTTAAGGATTTCGATCTGATGAATACTCGCCGCACGACCCTCCTCATCGCGATCATTTTGGCTGTCGGCACGGGCTGGCTGACCTTGACGTACCTTTCGTCGGTAAAGCCACCCCAAAACGCACAACGCCCGGTTCTGATCGCGGCCCAAGAGATCGCCGCACGTTCGCGCATCGTCGATACGATGTTCCGCACGGAGATGCGGCCGGCAACGTCGCTGGAACCGGACTCGCTCAGCAACAGCAATCAGGCCGTCGGCTCGCTCGCGCTCGTTACGATCCCCGCAGGCGCGCAGCTAACGTCTTCCGACATCGGAAGCAACGTTGCGTTCGCGTTGCCGGTCAGGCTTCAACCCGGAATGCGCGCGGTAAGCATTCCGGTTGACCGGGTTAAGGGTGTCTCGGGCATGATTCTGCCGGGCGATCGCGTTGACGTCATCGCAATCCCGCCCTCGCAAACATCGGGCGGCGGGCCGCCGCCGAAGGCGGTCACGATATTCCGCGGAGTTCGCGTCCTTGCAGTCGGTTCCACCTTAGAGAATGCCGTGGCGACGCCCGGGCCCGACGAGCAGACCGCCGCGACGGTCACCCTCGAAGTGAATCCCAAGCAGGCCGATCTGCTAGCATGGGCCGACGCGAACTCTACCCTGCGTCTGGCTCTGCGCTCGCCGCGCGAGCCTATTCGGTCGGAGCCGGTTGAAGAGCTGACCCTTCTCGGAAACTCGGCGTCAGGCCCGGCAGCGCCGCCGGCGCCAGTTCCGGTGCCGGCGGTTGGGCCGGCTGTGCCTAGCATGCCCGCGCCACTGGCGGGGCCGGTCGTGCATCCGTTGCTCAATCCTGTGGAAGTGATCGTCGGTGATAAAATCGTCGACGCGAGTAGCGCCCAATAGCGTGACGGCATGACCGGTCTTCCAATCTCGGTGTTCATCGGCGCAAAGGGTGGCGCCGGCACAACGACGCTTTGCTACGAGCTGGCTCGGGCGATGCGCGAGAAACATAGCGTCGCACTCGTCGATGCCGATCTGTCCGGCAGCCGTAGTGTTGCCGTGCTCTCCGAAGCGGTGCGAAGCCTCGACGCCGAGCGCGACGGAGCCTCCGTTGCCTCCGTGCGCACCGACGGGATCACGATCTTCGAGCTTGCCGACCGTTACGATGCCGCATACACGCTAGACGAAGCGAGCGTCGAGAGCTGCGTGGGCGACCTGGGAGGGTTCGACGAGATCCTGATCGACGCGCCTCAACCCTTTGCCGTTGCCGTTCGGCCTTTCGTCACGCGAGCCCGGCGCTTTTTCATCGTTTTGGAGCCGACGCTCTTAGGTGTTGCGGGCGCGCAGTCCATGCTTGCCGACCTCAAGCGATTTGGCGTTCCCGCCAACCGTATCGACTTGATCACCAATACTCGCACCGAGCCCACTTTAGTTCAGCGCAGCGAGATCGAGCGCGCGCTCGACAGCAAACTCATCGCGGAAATCCCGATCTCGACGAATCGAAGCTACAGCAAGAGTATTTTGGTCCTTCAGCGCTACATCGAATCGCTTCCGGGCGAAGAGGCGCTGCCAGACCTGCAGCCATCGGCCGGCCGGCGTGTGACGACGGCAAGCACGAACGGCCACGCGACAGCGTTCTCGACCGCTGCGGATCTCAAACGCGACGCGTTCAAGCAGGAAGTGCATGCCGCGCTCCTGCGTCAGCTCGACCTCGTGACGGCGAGTTCGGCGCACGGCGATGCCGCAAAGCTCGCCGAGTTGCGCTCGAAAATCGAGAATATCGCCGCTTCGATGGTCGGGGAGCGCAAGTTCGAAGGATCCGCCGAAGAGCTCGCAGAGTTGCGCCAAGAGATCGTGGATGAGGCACTCGGACTCGGGCCACTCGAAGATCTGATGCGGGATCCCGAGATCACCGAAATTATGATCAACGGTCCAAGCATGATCTACGTCGAGCGTCACGGTAAGATCGAGCGAACGACGAAACGCTTCACCAGCGACCGCCAGCTGCGCCTGATCATCGAGCGCATCATCACGCCCCTCGGTAGGCGAATCGATGAATCCTCGCCGATGGTTGACGCCCGGCTGCCCGACGGATCCCGCGTCAACGCGATCATCGAACCGATTGCGATCGACGGAACGTCGATGACGATTCGCCGCTTCGGAACCAAACGGATGGCCGCCGAGGACCTGATCAAAATTGGCGCCGTGCCGCCCGCGATGCTCGACTTCCTGCGAGCCGCCGTCCAAGCTCGACTCAACTGCCTGGTGAGCGGAGGCACGGGCTCGGGCAAAACGACGTTTCTCAACGTGCTTTCCTCCTTTCTACCCGACCACGAGCGCATCGTTACGATCGAGGACGCGGCAGAGCTGCGGCTCAACCAGTCCCACGTCGTGCGGCTCGAGTCCCGTCCACCCAACATCGAAGGAACGGGCGAAATCCGGATCCGCGATCTCTTCCGCAACGCTTTGCGCATGCGGCCGGATCGCGTCGTGATCGGCGAGTGCCGCGGCGCCGAAGCCCTCGATATGCTGCAGGCAATGAACACCGGTCACGACGGATCGCTCACGACCATCCACGCCAACAGCCAACGCGACGCGATTTCGCGCATCGAAACGCTGGTGATGATGGCCGGGTACGACTTGCCCGTGCGAGCGATTCGCGAGCAGATTTCCAGTGCTCTCGACCTCGTCGTTCACACCTCGCGCTTACGCGACGGCACTCGCAAGGTAATCGGCGTCAGCGAGGTTGTCGGTATGGAGAGCGACGTGGTGACGATGCAAGAGATCATGCGTTTTTCGCAACAAGGCATCGACGCGGAGAATCGGGTGATCGGCGACTTCGTTTACACGGGCGTTCAGCCGGTTTGCCTAAAACGATTTGAGGAGTATGGAATTCCCTACGACGCACGTGGGCTCAGCGAGCTCAAGCAGCTAACGTCATGGTAAGCGCACTCGTACCGGGCGCAATCTTCGTCGGTGTAGCGGCGACGGTTTTTGCCGCGTTCTACGCCGTCTGGAGCACGCTCAACCGCCGCGCCACTGCTCGAGTGACCGGCCTGGCCGATCGCCTCGACCGCGCCGGCATCGGCATGAAGCCGCAAGAGATCGTGCTGACGGTCGCAAGCGCCGTCGCCATCATCTGGATCACTCTCGTGCTCACACTGCACACGGGACTCGTAACCGCGGTGATCATGTTGCCAATCATTGCCGCAGTCGGATGGTTCGGGTTTTACGGCTTCGTGGAGATGAAAATTCGCCGTCGGCTTGACGCATTCGCCGCACAACTCGAGCCTGCAATGCATTTAATGGCGGGCGGCCTGCGCGTCGGGTTGGCTTTGCGCCAAGCGCTCGCAATCGTCATTGACGAGCTTCCGGATCCGGCGCGCTATGAGTTCCGGCGCGTCATCGGTCAAACGAATCTTGGAGCTAGTGTGTACGACGCGATCGACTCGATGGCAATCCGCATGCCCAGCCACGAGTCCCTCATGATCGCGCGAGTCTTTCGGGTGCAGTCGGAGACGGGCGGCGACCTCGCCCGTATCCTCGATCAACTCGCCGACACCATCAAAGATCGCCGTCACGTCGGGCGTAAAGTCGCGGCACTCACCGCCGAGGGTAGAATGAGCGCCTGGGTTCTCATGCTCATTCCCGTCGGTCTCGGCGCCTTCATCGACCTCACCCAACCCGATATGGCGCATGCCTTGCTCTACACCTGGATAGGGCATATTGTCTTGGCCGTCATCGTGGTGCTGGAATTCTTTGCGTATCTCTGGTTGCGGAATCTGTTGAAGGTGAACGTCTGATGGGAACCGCGCTCATCTATTTGATTCCGCTGCTTTTTGGGCTTTCCGCGTTCTTCTTCGCCCTTTCCCTGATTCCGACGAAGAGCGCCCTTACCGATCAGATCGAAGTTTTAAAAGCGCGCGATCCCCTTCGGCGAGATCCCGGCGAACTGGCGATCGTCGAGAAGCTCCTGCCCGAAGAGCGCCGCGCGATGATCGCCCGCCAGCTCATCGAGGCCGGATGGTACACGACGACGCCGGCAAAGTTCGGCATGCGCATAGTCGGAGGAGCCATCTTCGGCGCCGTACTTACGCTCTTGGCATGGCGAATCATCGACTTTCCCTTGGGACTGCTGCCGGTGCTGCTCGCACTCTTTACCTTTGTCGGCGGCTATTCGCCGTTTTTCGCGCTCAATCGCGCGATGGAAACACGTAAGGCAGCGATCCAAAAGGCCCTGCCGGAGTTCTTAGACATGGTCTCCTCAACCGTTCAGGCAGGCCTGGCGCTGAACTCCTCGCTCGGCTACGCGGTCGAAGCGGTACCCGGGCCGCTCGGCGACGAGATCAAAGAGGCGCTGTCCGAGATCCGTCTTGGTCGCGCCCGTTCCGAGGCGCTAAGAGCGGTCGGCGAGCGCACGAATCAGCCCGCGCTTCGCAACGCGTTACGGGTGATGATCCAAGCCGAACGGCTCGGCGCCAACATCTCCAAGCTGCTCAACGATCTCGCGGCGGACGCGCGCCACCAAAGGCTTATGCTGGTCGAGGAGATGGCCGCCAAGCTTCCGGTAAAGATGGTCTTTCCGATGGTCTTCTTTATGATCCCAGCTATTGTAACCGTGATATTCGGCTCCGTCGCCGCGAACTATTTCGCCACACCAAAATGATCGCGCTGTTGGCCGCGCTCTTCTTTGGCTGCATTGCATACATTGCGACGCAGTTGAGCACCAGCGTCTGCCGTAATATTGAACCTGCCGACGACGGACCGCCGGCTTCGAAGCCGCCGTACGCGGTTCTCGTAGCCGCCGCGGCGGTTCTCGGCGCGATTTTCGCCATTCAGGGGCAGCAGCCGCTGCAACTCGGTATCGCCGCCATCGTGATCTTTGCGCTAGTGGCCTGCTGGTGCAGCGACGCCCTCTGCGGCTTTCTTCCCGACGCGTTTACCCTCGGGCCACTGGCGGCGCTCCTTCTCTTTGCGGTCGCCCAGCGCGACTGGGAGATCATCGTCTCTGCCGTGCTCGTGTTTGTGCCATTCGCGGCGGCGGCGGTCTTTTCGCGCGGGCTAGGAATGGGCTGGGGCGATGCAAAGCTCGTCGCGCTTACCGGGGCGGCGCTCGGTGCACCGCTGGGTGCCGTCGCGCTTGCCGTCGCTTGCGTCGTGGCGGTGGTCGTCCATCGCTTCGCCGGCGCTCGTCAGGCGCCGATCGCATTTGCGCCGTACATCGCCGCCCTTACCGGCGCCGCGTTGCCGCTCGGATTGACGCACTGATCTTCGTCCGCTTCGCCTTGCTTCTCTGGGGCGGACTCTATTTGGTTCTGGAATCCCTGGCCGTGCCTGGTGACGGCGATCTCTACTGGCAGCGCTGGCTCGGGGAGCTTCTTTTGCAAACGCACCGGCTACCGACGGTGCTGGGAAGCGAAACGTTTACCGCGACGGGCGCTCCTTGGGTACCTCAAGAGTGGCTTTTCAGCTTGATCGTTGCCCTCGCAGCGCGTCACGGGCTTTTCCTGTTCTTTTCGATCCTCGTCAGCGCCCTGCCGACGGCTATTCTCTGGAGCGTGTTCGCACGTAGCCGCGATACTGCATGGCCTGCGGCGATCGGCGTCGCGCTGTTCTTTTGCGGCTGGTCGTTCATGCAATCGTTCGGCGTCCGGGCGCAAGTTCTCGGATGGGCGCTCTTCGCTGCCTTCTTGTTCTTCCTGGAGCGCCGCGATCGCTGGTACTACGCCGCGATTCCCACCGCGATTCTCTGGGCCAACGTGCATGCCAGCGTGGCACTGGCGCCGGGGATCGTCGCTGCCCGTCTTGCGGCGACGGCGCTCGGCGGGGCTGGGGCGTTGCGAACCAGCCGCGACCTTCTAATGTTTCCTGCTGTGCTTCTCGCGATGATTTGCACGCCCTTAGGCCTGAGGTTGCCGGCATATGCGATCGCGCTGTCGGTGAGTCCTATACGTCACTTCATCGAGGAGTGGCAGCCGGCCGGCTTTGGTGACATATCCTTTGTGTTGGGCGCGCTGCCGCTCGCGCTCGCAGCGCTGCTGGCCGGCAAGGTGATGCTCTGGGAGAAACGATCTGAGCTTTTTCCTGCCGCATTGCTGTTCGGCGCGACGCTCTTTGCGGCGCGGAACATTCCGCTTTTCGCGATTGCTGCGGCGCCGCTGGCCGCAGTTGGCTTTTCTCACCAATTCCCGCAGCTCCGACGGGTGCGCGCGAGTTTGCAAGAGATGCAGCCCCTCGGACTAGCGACCATCGGTATTGCGATCGTCCTTGCCGGCATCGCGATGACGCTACTCCAGCGGCGGGAACCTCCGCGCCTACCGGCTGCGGCCATTGCCGCGCTTGGGGCAGACCGCGTGGAGCATCGCTTGTTCTGCGAGAACTTCACCTGGTGCAGCCTGGCGCTACAATATCCGAGCCTGCGCGTTTTCGTCGACGGCCGCTGCGACGCATATCCTGTGCGCATCTGGCAACAATACGGAACGGCTCTTAAGGGAGGCGACTCGTCGAATCGCGTCCTGCGCGATTACAGAGTTGACGCGGTCGTGGCAACGCGCGGCGGCGCGATAGCCCAGACGCTCGGGAAGAGCGGCGCATGGACGATCGCCTCGCAGGATCGAGCGTACGTGGCGTTTCGCCGTGAGTAGGGCGCGCGCCGCCGACGTCGCGGCAATCTGCGCGATCCTACTCGCGGGCGCATTGAGCACTGCGTGGGTATTCATCGTGCCTATTTTCCAAGCGAACGACGAAGCCGCCCATTTTGACTACGCGATCTCCATCGCCAATGCTGGGCACCCGATTCCGATGGGCGATAAGAAGGCCGACTGGATCGTCAGTCCGTACACGCGATATCTTCTCTCCGCGAACGACTATTTTCGCATCGCCTTTCATTCTTCAATGCGGGCTCCGCGTGGATACGGTTCGGTCGCGTATTACCAGCGGCTTGACGCAAATGCCCCGAGCCTGCGAGAGATACCGGATCCGCGCGGCCGGATCAGCTACTTAGCAGCACTCT
>JBEKRW010000116.1:0-7479 GCA_049517595.1 Candidatus Cybelea sp.
GGTTCCGACGCGAGCGTAGCTTGCGCCGCCCTCGATCAGAATCGGCAGCAAGTTCACGAGCGTCTCGACGTTGTTGATCAGCGTCGGCTTGCCAAAAAGACCGGCTTGCGCCGGAAAGGGCGGTTTATTGCGCGGTTCGCCGCGCTTGCCTTCGATCGAGTTGAAGTGGGCTGTCTCCTCGCCGCAAATATAGGCGCCGGCGCCGCGACGGAGTTCGATCTCGAGATTCCCGAGTAAGCCGGCCGCTCGCGCCTGCGCGATCGCGTGCCCGAGGCGTCGTGCGGCCAGCGGGTATTCGCCGCGCAGGTACACGAAGGCATGCTCGCAATCGGCTGCGTACGCTGCAATCGTTACGGCCTCGACCAGCGCGAACGGATCGCCTTCCATCAGCACCCGGTCTTTGAACGTCCCAGGTTCCGATTCATCCGCATTGCAAACCAGATAGTGCGGCCGGGCCGGCGCCGCTGCAACCGCCTGCATCTTTTGAGCCGCCGGAAAGGCCGCACCGCCACGTCCGAGCAGCTTGGCATCGGCGATCTCGGCAATCGTCTTGTCGGGGCCTAGCTGATGCGCGCGTGCCAGCGCCGCATAGCCGCCGTGCGCGCGGTAATCGTCGAGGCTTTCGGGATCGACGCGGCCGATGCGGCGCAGCAGCCGTTGCTCAGATCCGCCGGTATGAGTCGCACGGGCCATTGTTTCGATCGAATTGGAGTGCATCGTATCCCGCAGCGCGGAGAGGCTCACCGGTGCCAACGCCGTAGCGGACGGCGATTCGCCTGCCGCAATAACGAGCGCCGCGGGCGCTCGATCGCACAGGCCGAGGCACGGGCTAGGCTCCCAGGTGACGCCGCCGGCCTCGAGCTGCGCGCAAATTTGTTCCGAGCCGGCGCCGATGCACGCAATATCGTCGCAGACGTGCGCGACGACCGGCGGGCGCGGCGTCGTCGCGAGCAAGTGGTAAAACGTCGCAACGCCATAGACGTCCGCGGGGGCGACCGTCAGGCGCTCGCCGATATAGTTTACGGCGCCGGCGCTGATCCACCCCACTCGCTCTTGCACCGCGTGCAGCGCCGGCAGCAGCAAATGCCGGCGCCCCCGCGCATCCGCGCCGCGCTCGTCAGATACAGCGCCGAGCAGCGCATCAACGGCGCCGCGTTCCGCGTCGCTCGGTGCCGCAGCGTTAAAGTGCAGATCCACTTATAACGGCTCCACCCGCACCGCGCAGGCTTTGAACTCGGCGGTTCCCGATTGCGGATCGGTAGCGTCGATCGTCAAGAGATTGGTCGCGACCTCGTCGTTGAAATGAAAGGTCGTAAAGACTAGGCCCTGGCGCAGTCCGGCGTCGATATGAATCGGCACGACGACCGAGCCTCGGCGCGAGCTGACTCGCGCGCGATCGCCTTCGCGTAAGCCGTGGCTACGCGCGTCCTGCGGCGACATGTCGAGCCGTTCGCCCCGCCGCATCGGCGAACGATAACCACCGCTTTGCACGCCGGTGTTGAATGAGTCGAGCCGTCTTCCGGTCGTGAGGCGCAACGGGTACTCGTCGTCGAGTGCTTCAACCGGCGGATCGTGTGCGACCGCCGCGAACGGCGCTCGTGGGCCGGCCACCGGGTTCTCCCAGAGGCGCGCGTGCAGAAAGCGTTCGCCCGGGTGCTGCTCGTCATAGCAGGGCCACGGGATGCCGTCGAGCTCGTCAAGCCGCGCGTAACTCATGCCCGCATGCCAGGGTGACAGCGAGCGGCACTCGTTCCACACCTGTTCCGCCGTGTAGTCGGGCCACGGCGAACCTAGCCGCCGAGCCAGCTCGCACATGATGGCGATGTCGTCGCGCGCCTCTCCGGGCGGCTCCAGGGCTTTGCGGCAGCGCTGGACGCGGCGTTCGCTGCTGGTGACGGTTCCCTCCGACTCGCACCAGCTCGCCGATGCCGGAAAGACGACCTCCGCCAGCTCGCCGGTCTTCGTGAGGAAGATGTCTTGCACGATCAAATGCCGCAGGCTGCGCAGCAGTTCGTTGGCGTGCTTCTGATCGGCCTCCGACTGCGCCGGGTTCTCGCCGATGACGTATAACGTATCGAGTTCGCCTCGTTCAATCGCGGCGAACATGTCGCTGAGATGCCAGCCGCGTTTGCGCGGAAGCGTCGCGTTCCAAGCCGCTTCGAACTTGGCGAGGGCAGCAGGGTCTTCGGCATCTTGGCCGCCGGGAAACTTGTTGGGGATCGCTCCCATGTCGCCGCCGCCTTGCACGTTGTTCTGCCCGCGCAGCGGATTAACGCCGGAGCCGTAACGGCCGACGTGGCCGCAGAGCAGCGCGAGATTGATCAGCGCCCGGACGTTGTCGACGGCGTTATGATGCTCGGTGATTCCGAGCGTCCAACACAGCTCGGCCCTCGGAGCGCGCGCATAGGCGTGCGCGAGTTCGCGAATCAGATGCGCCGGAACCCGAGTCGTCTTTTCGGCGTATTCGAGCGTGTACGGCTCGACCGCGCTGCGATACTCTTCGAAGCCGTCGGTCGCTCGAGCGACGAACTCGCGGTTCTCCAGCCCGGCGGCGAGGATCTCGCGGCCCACGGCATTGGCCAGAGCGATATCGGATCCGACGTCGAGCCCCAGCCAGCCGTCGGCCCAGCGTGCGCTCGACGTTTGCCGCGGATCGACGACGTAAAGCTTCGCGCCGTTGTGGATGCCGCGCAGGACGTGATGAAAGAAGATCGGGTGCGTCTCGCGCGCATTCGATCCCCACAAGACGATCGCGTCGGTATGCTCGATCTCCTCGTACGAGCTGGTACCGCCGCCTGCCCCGAAGACCGCCGTCAGACCGACGACGCTAGGGGCGTGTCAAGTTCGATTGCAGCTGTCGATGTTGTTGCTGCCGATGACGCAACGAGCGAACTTCTGCGCGATGTAGTTCATCTCGTTGGTGGCCTTGGAGCAGCTGAACATCCCGTACGTGTGGGTCGGCCCTCGGTCGCGGGCGTCACGCAAGGCCGATGCGGCCCGGTCGAGCGCTTCGTCCCAGGTGGCCCGCCGCAGATCGCGGCC
Source organism: Candidatus Cybelea sp. (assembly GCA_049517595.1). Lineage (GTDB taxonomy): Bacteria > Vulcanimicrobiota > Vulcanimicrobiia > Vulcanimicrobiales > Vulcanimicrobiaceae > Cybelea. The sequence goes on from JBEKRW010000116.1 coordinate 3,043, forward strand.
GTCACGTACCAGCGGGTGCGTCAATCGAACGTAGTTTGTGCTCACGCCGGCTGAATTCGCGGGCGGTGGGCGAGTCCCCACCGTGGCGCCGCCGTACGACCGATGGCCAAAGGAGCCGGCAGGCGCCGAGGTCAACTCCGGTGGACCGAAAGGAGCCGATTGGAATGGAGCTGTCTGAGGTCACGGTCTATGCGAAGGACGGCTTCGCGCGCTACGGGGATGCCAAAGTTGGGCTGCTGACGCACGGCCTGCAATACGGCACCGGCTGTTTTGAGGGGATTCGCGGGTATTGGGTGCCCGAAGAAGGCGAGCTCTTTCTGGTTCTGCTGCGGGACCATTACGAGCGGCTCGAACAGTCGGCAAAGATTCTCACGATGGCCCTTCCCAAGAGCGTCGACGATCTGGTCGACATCACCGTCGATCTCGTTCTGCGCAACGGCTACAAGACCGACATTTACATTCGGCCGTTTGTCTATAAGGCGGCCGAAGACGTGGGCGTGCGGTTGCATAACGTTCCCGACGCCTTTGCAATCGTTCCGATTCCTTTCACGCACTATCTGGACCAGACCCGCGGCCTCAACGTTTGCGTGAGTTCGTGGCGGCGAACGGACGATACGATGGCTCCGCCGCGCGCGAAGATAACCGGGCTTTACGTCAACTCGGCGCTGGCCAAGAGCGAAGCCGTGCAGAACGGCTTCGACGAAGCGATTCTGCTATCGCACGACGGCCACGTCTCCGAGGGCTCGGCGGAAAACATTTTCATCGTGCGCCGTGGCGTGCTCTACACGCCCGATCCGTCGCAAAACGTTCTCGAGGGCGTCACGCGCCGGGCCATCATGGCGATCGCGCACCACGAGCTTGGGTTGGAGGTCGTGGAGCGGGCGATCGATCGCGGCGAACTGTACTGCGCGCAGGAAGTCTTTTTAACGGGAACGGCCGTCGGCATCGCTCCCGTCGCGTCGATCGATCGGCGTCTAGTCGGCGACGGCGAAACCGGGCCGATTACCAAGCTGCTGAGCAGCCTCTACTCGAGGATCGTGATGGGCCGGGAGCCGCGTTACCTGGAGTGGCTGACGCCGGCGTACGCGTCGGCGCCGATTAAGGTATAGGCGTCGGCGGGACCGGCTCCGTATCGCCGGTCCAGTACGTCAAGTCCGGCGAGGTGCCGTAACCGGGGTGTCCTTCGCGCCAGTGCGCCAGCCGGAGCTCGTCTGAATAGGCGAGTCGGGAGATACGGTGGATGAACTGCCTGCCCAGGTTCTGGGATTGCAGGGCCGTGGTCATGACCGCGATGACGTAGGGAGCGTCGCTCGCATACACGATGCCCGCATCGTTGAGCGTGTCGAAAAACGAGCCCGTCTTGTGTGCGATCGGAATGTCTGCCGGAAGCGGTTCGGGCAGCAGCGTGTTGTACTGGTCGGCCTCCAAGATCGCGATCATCTCGTTGGACGACCACTGATCCACCAGTTCGCCTCTTGCCATCAGCGAGAGGAGATGCACGAGATCGGCCGGCGACGTCCGCAGCGTCGCGCGGATCGACCACGCATCGGTGCGCACGTCGCCTAAGAGATGAGTCGTCGCCAATCCGAGCCTTTCCATCTCCAGGTTGATTTGGCGCCGCCCAACGAGCCGGATCAGCATGTTTGTGGCGGTGTTGTCGCTGACGTCGATCATCTTGTCGAGCAGTTCGGAGACTGAATAGGCACTGCCGTCGGGCGCATCGCAGAGGTCTCCCGACCCCGCATCCTTATCTTGTGCTTCCAACGTTACGCGCCGGTTCAAGTCGAAGCGGCCCGTTGCCAGCTGCTCGAAGACGGCAACCATCACCGGAAGCTTGATCGTCGAGGCCGCGGGCATGCTCTTGCGCGCGTTAAAGCCGGCATTGAACCCGGTATCGAGGTCGAGGACGTCGAGTGCGATCGCGCCCGGGACGTGCCGCGCCAAGGTGCGGACGTCGTGATTCAGTCGCGCCATCGGCGGCGGCAGGTAGGCGAACGCTCGGGCCGTCGAGGCGCACGCGGCAGCAAGCACAAGAGCGCAAAGCAATGCCGCACGGCTGAGCATGGCCGACCATTCACATCCCGCGTGACGGCATTCCTTCCCAGAGCTTGCTACGGGGCTCGGTCGAGGGTACGGTGAAAGGCAGCGGCGTGAGCCCAATTCTTTCTCCCGCGCGGCGTGTAGATATCGTGGGGGTCCCGATGGACCTCGGCGCGAGCCGTCGCGGCGTCGACATGGGTCCTTCGGCAATCCGCTATGCCAAACTGCACGAGAAGTTGAGATCGCTGGGCATTTCCGAAATCGTGGATCACGGAAACCTGCAGGTCCCCATTCGCGAATCGGCCGACTCCCAAGACTCCGCCGCGAAGTTCTTCGACGTCATCACGGAGGTCTGCGACGATCTTGCCGTGCTCGTCAAAGAAGCGATCGACGCCGGCGGGCTGCCGATAGTTCTGGGCGGAGATCATTCGATTGCGATGGGCACGCTCGACGGGCTGACGCGAGCCTACGGCGAGCCGCCCGGCCTGGTTTGGATCGACGCGCACGCCGATATCAACAGCCCCGACAGCTCCGCGTCGGGCAACGTGCACGGCATGCCGCTCTACTTTGCATTGCGTAAGGGGCTTGCGGCGCCGGAACGTTCGGTTCAGATCGGCTTGCGCGACGTCGATCCCGATGAGAAGCGACTACTTCGCGAGTTCGGCGTCAAAGCGTTTACCATGACCGACGTCGACAAGCTTGGCATGGTGCACGTTATGAACGAAGCGCGGAGCATCGCGGGCAGTCAAGGCCGTCCGATTCACGTCTCGTTCGACATGGATGCAATCGACCCGAGCGAAGCGCCCGGCACGGGAACGCCGGTCAAGGGCGGCTTGAGCTATCGCGAAGCGCACCTCATCATGGAGATGCTCTTCGACAGCGGTCAGCTTGGCTCGATCGAGATGGTGGAGATCAATCCGATCTTCGATGACCGCAATCAAACCGCATCGCTGGCGGTCGGCTTGATCTGTTCGGCGCTCGGAAAGTCGATTCTGTAGATCAGAGCTTGATCGTGGCTTGGGCTTCGCAAGAAACGCCGCCCCCGCACACGGCTGGATCCCAGCTCGCATCGGCGAGCAACGAGCGAATGCGGGTTTCACTTTGTGAATCGAGCGGCGGCTGAAAGACGACGTTCGTCGTGCGACCGTCGTTTCCGACGGTGACGATCAGCGTCACGTGAACGCCGAGGCCGTCGAGTGCCTTGCGAACCGCGGGATCGAGAACCGGAACCGGCTGCTCGGCGCCAAACGGTAGATATCCGCCGGCATGACTGGCGTCGACGCTCGCAACCGCGCGGATGGTGGGGGTTGGGCTCGACGCCGGCGCGGCATCGCCGTTCGCGTTTGAATCGCCCGCTTCTGCGACGCTCGCAACTGCCGGAGCTGCGGGCGCGTTGGTCGCGATCGCGGCCCGCGTTGCTTGCCGCCGCTGCGTCAACTTCACGAGCACGACGCGGTGGGCGAAGTTCATCGTGGGCGAGACATTATAATGTTGCGCGACTGCGCGGGGGCGTGGGAGCGCCGCTTTCGGCCGAACGATTTGGACCCGAAGAATGTGGGTGAAGCTGACCGTCTCTACCGGCGCCCCCGAGGCGGTCCAGGCCAATGCCGGGATCGAGATCGCGGCAAGCACATGGATCGCGAGCGAGCCGAGCGTCGCCCGCTCCATGCGTATCCGAGCGCCGATTGCCGCAGTCATTTCGTTACTATCCCTTGCCTCCAACGCCCACCGGCCCGCCTTCGTGACTCCGTGATCTATCGAGCTTACCTGCCTCGGCGCCCCAACTATCCCAGCCCGTCGCGCTGGATCGAGCGAAGAGTTCGATCCGGGGGCGGTCGCCGCAGAGCTGCTCGATTCGACGGCGGAAGATCGCCGGCTTTTCGCTGTGCGCACCCCTCGAATGAAGAACGACCTGCGGCTGCGCGAGATCCAGGATCGGGAAGGGACGCCCGGTCGGCTTGATCGTGGCGGCAAGCACGAGCTCAGTCGTCGGCTTGGTGAACGTCGGCGGCACCCCCTGGCCGGAGATTATTTCACCCCGGCGGTTGGTCTTTACCCACACATAGGCTACGCCTCGATACCTAAGGCCCCACGCTTCGATCAACTTCAAGGCGAAGTCGAGGCGCGGGCACGTCGCCCACATAAAGACTGCGGCATTCTTATTTAAGATTCGCCGGACGTCGACGTTTGCGAGTTGATCCAACGTCATCAGCGGATAATGCTTTCCCGCGGCGGCATCCTTAATAGCGCTGCCGTAGTAGTACCAGGGCGGATCCAAATACACGATGTCGTACCGCGAGTTTGGAAGCGGCGGAAGTAGTGCGTGCGGCGTCGCAACCGACCGCCGTGCAAGGCGCCGTAGCTGGGCGGCATTTTTAGCGGTAGGTTTCCGCGCGA
>JBEKRW010000117.1:0-7452 GCA_049517595.1 Candidatus Cybelea sp.
TCCTGCGATCTGGCGCAGCTTGCCGAGGCGCGCGGCTGGCGCGACATCGTCCTCAAGCCCGCGAGGGGGGCAGCCTCACACGAAGTGACCCTCGTCCGCTCTGATGCCGCTTCGTTTGCCGAAGGCCAGGAACGGCTCGCGCAATTGGCGCGAACGCAGGACGTGCTGGTGCAGCCGTATCTGTCGAGCGTCGCCACCTATGGCGAGCGGGCGCTGATCTTTTTTGACGGCCGATACTCGCACGCGGTCGTGAAGAAGCCGTTCGATACGCTCCTCGTTGTCGGCGACGCTCCATCGTCGTTAACGCAGGCAATGCCTACCGAGCTGGCGGTCGCGACCGAGGCCCTCGCGGCCGTCCCGGGCCGCCAACTCTATGCGCGAGTCGATTTGTTGCGTGACGACGACGATCGCGTTTGCGTGAACGAAGTGGAGCTAATCGAACCTGGACTCTACCTAGGAGTCTACGAGCCGGCGCGACGCGTTTTCGCCGATGCCATCGAGCAAGAAGTAAGGAGTAACCAATGTATCGTTTCTGGTCTTCAGTAGGAGTTTTGGTCGCGAGTGCCGCGCTGCTCGCAAGTTGCACCGGCGGCGGCGCGCCGTCGCAACAGGGATTGGTGCCGTCTGCGCGCACGCTAATCGGCAACGCCCATTACGACCGGGGGACGTCGTGGATTGTTCCCGAGGCAAAAAAGTCAGATTTACTCTACATCTCCGACTTGACGGCGCAAGTCGTCGACATCTATACCTACGGCAAGGGCTATAGGCTCGTTGGGCAGCTGACCGGTTTCTTCAACCCCGAAGGGCTGTGCGTCGATAAGAAGGGCGACGTTTATGTGACCAACACTACCAACGTCGGGGGGTATGAAATCATCGAGTACGCCCACGGAGGCACGTCACCGATGCGCACGCTCGACGATCCGGATGGGCGGCCCAATGGTTGTTCCGTCGATCCGACCACCGGAAATCTTGCGGTCGCGGATTTTTGGGGACACAGTGAAACGATCGGCAACGTCGCCGTCTTTCCCAAGGGTACCGGTTCGCCGACTTCCTACTCGAACTCGAATATCTATTACGACTATTACTGCGCCTACGACGACAAGGGAAACCTATTCGTTGACGGCGAGACGGAAGGGAGCGTCTTCGGACTCGGCGAGTTGTCGAAAGGCGGCAGTACGCTGAACTTCATCAACATCGACGAAACGATCTACTTACCGGGTGGCGTCATGTGGGACGGAAAGTATTTAGCTGTCGGCGACCAAGTCGCCGTTAAGCACAACTTCACCAGCACGATTTATCAGTTCTCGATCAACGGAAGCCAGGCAACCACCGTCAACACGATGGTGCTCAGCGGGTCCAACCAGGTGGCGCAGTTCTGGATTCCACGCATCCACGCCGGCGGCAAGCGGGAATACGGCAATCGGCTCATTGGCCCAAATCAGGACGGAAAGGACACGCTGTTCTACGACTATCCTTCCGGCGGCGATCCGGTCGCGACCATTTCCGGGCAAAGCGATCCGATCGGTGTGACGCTCAGCCTAGGAAAGAGTCACAAAATGTAGGACCGCGAGCGGCGTGGAAGCTGAACCGCGATGGACAGCCCACCAAACTCTTGGAAGATCATCATGATGCTCGCGGACAGCGCGCAGGCCGTGGCCGGCAAGCTTTACATCTTAGGCGGGGGCTGGTCGATGACCGGCCCGGCCGCGACGCCGTCGGCGCTCGCGATCAAGTTCGAGGTTCCTTGGGAGGCGGCAAACCGCAAGCATAAGGTTCGCATCGAGCTGCTCGACAGCGACGGCCAACCCGTGCTCGTGCCAGGCCCCGAATCGCCGCAGCCGATGTTGATCAACGCCGACCTCGAGGTCGGCCGCCCGACGGGCCTCTCCCCCGGCACTCCGCTCGACTCGCCGTTCGCGATGAACATCGGTCCGCTTCCGCTCAAACCAGGCCGCTACGAATGGCGCTGCACGGTCGTCGACGCCAACGTCAGCCAATCGTGCGCGTTTACTTTTAGAGAGCCGACCTACACGGTTCGAATTCCACCGCCACCGCAATAGCCGCAGTTATGTCACTCGTGTGGTTGGCAGCCGTTGCGGCGGTAACGGCAAGTGCTTCGACGCTGACGCCGCCGGCGACGGTGATCGCGCAGCTCCCGCAGGTGACGGAGATCCGGCGGATTGCGTTGCTTCCCGCGGGGATTGCGGCCGGGAAGTTCACCGTCGACGGCGTTTCGGCGGCGGGATGGCAAATCGCCGAACCGGGCGGCGCGTTCAGCGCCACGGACGTGCCCATTCCGGGTGCGCCGGGCCGGCGGCTGATTTTTGCGGCATGCGATCCGCACCTGTGTTTGCTTCATTACGAGCGCGGTGGCATCGCGCACTTTTATGAGATCCTCGCGCTCTCGCTCACTTCAAGCGGCTGGAAGGCAATTTGGAACGCGCGTGGCCCCAAGCCGCTCAAAGGTCTCGACGCCCTTCGATCGCTGCTGCTAGGGGATACTCCGAGTGGCGGTTGGTCGCAGCAATGGGTCAAAGGCGACTTCTAAGAATCCGCCTACATAGGCTTCGTCATCGATTTGCCGCCCATCGCCTTCGCCTGCGACATGCACATCATCTTCACGTGATTCTTGGTCATCGCGGCCTGCATTTGCGACTGGGTCATTCCGGCCATCTTGGTCTTCATTTGATCGTGGGTCATGTACATCTTCGTCATCATGTTCATTCCGACGACTGGGTCGCCGGCGGCGCACTTCGGCATCGTCGCCATCATCGACGATGACTGCATGCTATCGGCCGCGCTGGGCAGCACGTTGGCGGCTACCATTCCCGAAGCCAGGAGCAGCATAATTGCGATCCGCTTCAATTTAGTCTCCTTCATGTAAAGAGGAAGAGGGCGTTTCAATATCCTTAGTACGCCCGGGGGCGGCGGCCGGATGACTCGGGTTGAGGCTGGGAGAAGATAGCGGCGTATGGCTAGGCATCGCGTCGCCAAGGTTTCCGAAGTTGCACCGGGCTCGACCCGGCGGGTGGTCGCAAACTCGTGTGAGATTCTGCTATGTAACGTTGGCGGCAAGATCTACGGCATCGAGGACGTCTGTACGCACGACGGCGGCCCGCTCGATCAGGGGACGCTCGAAGGGGAGTGCATCGTCTGTCCGCGCCACGGTGCGACCTTTGACGTGCTCACGGGCGACGCGCTCACGCTTCCGGCCGTAACGCCGCTGATGACGTTCCCGGTAAGCGTCGAAGGCGACGACGTCTTCGTCGACGTCTGAACGTTTGTGGCGAGGCTTCTCCTTCGTCTGGTTCTCGCCGTCGCTGCGCTGGGCGCGCTACTGATTCTCGGATTCGTCGTCAACGCCGCCATCGGCATGCGGGTACACGCGCGGGACGCCGGCTCGGTAACGGGCTTACGCTTGCGTGGACCAGTGACGATATTGCGCGACGACCGCGGCGTTCCGCACGTGCTCGCGGGTAACGACCACGATCTCTTCTTCGCGCAGGGGTACGCCGAAGGAGCCGATCGGCTCTTCCAAATGGATTTGCTGCGGCGTTTCGTGCTGGGCGAGCTGGCCGAGGTTTTCGGGCCAGCGGCTTTGCAGCACGACCGGCTCGAGCGCGAAGTTCCGGTACGAGCGATCGCGTCGGCGCAGTGGCAGCGGCTCGGCCTTCCGTCGCGCGAAATCCTCGGGGCGTTCAGTGAAGGGGTCAACGCGGCGATGGAGCGCGAGCCCCTGCCGGTTGAGTTTCGTTTGATGGCCTACCGGCCACGCCCGTGGACGCCGCAGGATTCGCTGGCCGTTTCCATGGCGACAGTGCTCGATCTCACCGACGATTGGAACGACATCGAGCCACGCGATGCGGCGTACCGCCAGGGCGGCGCGCGGTTATTACGCGCACTCTTTCCACTCACGGATCCGTGTTACGACGCGCCGGTAACTGCCGGCCTGGGCGCGATCGGCCCGGGCGCTGCCTGCAATCGCAACGTTGCGGCGTTGGTGAGCGAACTCTCCGATGCGCGCGCACCGGTCGGGAGCAACGCCTGGGCTGCCGGGTCAAACCGCGCGCTGCGCGGACGCGCCTTGCTCGCCAACGATCCGCATTTGGCGCTGCACATGCCCGGCGTGTGGTATCTCATCGACCTGCGAGCGCCGCACTTCCACGTCGCCGGCGCAACGCTTCCCGGCTGCCCGGGCGTCGTTCTCGGCCACAACGAAAATCTCGCGTGGGGCGCTACGAACGGCACCGTGACGTCGCTCTCGGCGTTCTTGCAGCCCGCCAATCTCGATCCGTCGGGGTGGCAGAGCGAGCAGTTTGGCGTGCGCTTTCGCCCGAACTCACGGGCGCGCTATTATCGAACGCACGATACGTTTGGCGCCACCACCACCAACCATCGCTCCGTCCTCGTGCGCTGGGAAGCGTACGAAAACCCGGTGTCGCCGGCGTTGACGTTCCTCGCGCTCGACCGCGCGGCGTCGATCGAAGCCGCAACCGCCGCGCTTGCGAAGTTTCCCGGCCCGACGCAAAACTTCGTACTCGCCGACACCAGCGGGCGCGCGGCCTACGTTCTCGCCGGCAGCATTCCCAACGACCCCGTTCGGGGGCGATGGTTTCATCCGGCAAGCGATCTTGCGAAGCGGTATCCACCGATCCCGTTCGCGCGGCTGCCGAAGGTCGCGCCGTCGCGCGACGCGGTGGTATGGACGGCTAACAACCGGATGTATGGGCCGAAATACCCGTTGGCGCTGAGCCCGCAGTTCGCGACGCCGTATCGCGCCTATCGCATCGCGAAGCTGCTTCGAGCGCATCGCGCGTACGACGTGGAGTACTTCACGCAAATGCAGCTCGACGTGCTGTCGCTTCCGGAGCTGGAGCTGGCACGCGACATTTCGAAGGCGCTGCGCGATCGCGATGCGTCGTGGGCCGCCCAGCTTGCGGCGTGGAACGGCGCGATGGACGGCGCCTCTTCGACGGCGACCGTCGTCGAAGGCCTGCGCGTCGCGTTGACGAGGCGGCACACGGGGCGACTGCCGACGCTGCTCGCGGCGATGGGTCGCGGGGCGGCACATTTAGGCGGAATCACGCTGCCGTCACCGGCGCCGTGGCGTCTGGCCGGCGCCGACCCGGTTCCCCACGCGCTCGCCTCGCTCGGCATCGATTTTCTCGACGGTGTCACGCTGCCGGGAAATGGTGACGCGTTAACGCTTCATATGCAGTCACCTGGTTACTCACAGAGTTTTCGAGCAGTTTGGGAAGTCGGAAACTGGGACGCGGGCGGCATTACGCTGCCGCAAGGTGAGTCGGGCGAGCCCGGTTCGGGGCACTATACCGATCAGGCCACCGCGTGGATCGATGGAAGATTGTGGCCGTTACCGTTTAGCGACGCGGCGGTTTCGCGCACGGCGGTGCATCGCGAAGCGCTTCTGCCTTAGAGCGAGGCTGACGACCGATACGTTGCCCGTAAACGAAAATATTCAGGTATAATTCAGTAAAATGTCTGTGCGTTCCGTGAAGGCTTGATGCGAAGCGCGCGGAACCGTTCACAGTACTACGATCAAAAGCAACGCCTTAGCTTCTTCTCACTCAATGCCAACGTTTGTTGTACGCGAATGCCGCGCGACAGCTGCGGGATTCCTTATCTCCGTACTAGCCATGGGTCTTCCGATGATATCCGGTTGCGCGAGCGTGACGACAGCGCCAAGCCTCGCACGAACATCGACGCTCGATTCGCGTGGTGTCATGCCGAAAACATCGCCGTACGGGTTCACAACGATCGACGCTCCGTTCGGTACTCCTACCGAAATCCTGGGGATCAACAACCTCAGCAGGCTGTGCGGATTCTACGGCGATCCGGAGGTGGGGTTCACCGTCCGTCCGCCATATTCGGCGAAGCGGTTCGTTAAAGAGGCCTATCCCGGAGCCACCGATACGGTCGTTACGTCGATCAACAACACCGACGTTTTCGCCGGGTGGTACCAGGACTCCAAAGGTGGGATCTTCGGGTTCACCCAGTGGGAAGGCATCTGGACGAAGTACCAAGATAACCACTTGCTCCACGAGCCGCAGTACACGGAGCTCCTCGGCCTTTCGGACGACGATTTGGCAGTCGGTTTTTACCGGCTAAGTGGGATCGACCACAGCTTCGAGTTGAACCTAACCACCGGAAAATTCCAAGGCATTCAACCGCCAAACGCCAAGAGCTCGGCCGCGACCGGCATCAATGGTAAAGGCGACATCGTCGGCTGGCTGACGCTCGGAAACGGGACCACCGAAGGCTGGCTACTCAAGGGCGGAACCTTCACGGTGTTTGCATATCCCTCCGCCGCGCAAACGCAACCGACGGCGCTCGACTGGACCGACGATGTGGTGGGTTCTTTCCAAGATGCTTCAGGCAACACGCACGGCTTCGTCTTGGACGCCCCGCTATCGACTCAGAATTGGACGCAGGTCGACGATCCGATCGCGGTTGGACCGACCGTCGTAACCGGCGTTAACAACCATCATACGCTCGTTGGTTACTACCAAGACTCGGGCGGCAACATGAACGGCTTCTTAGCGACCCCGAAGATCTAGTTACCCCGGCCGGCCGCCGGCGGCGTAGAGATAGAGCGTGGATTGGTAGATGCCGTCGATCTGCAGCAGTTCGTCGATGAGGTGGTCGAAGTAGCCGCCGATCGTTGCGCCGCCTAAGTCGAGCGCGGCCGTGCACAGCGCCAGGTTCTGAGCGACGTGGCCGGCCTCGAGCAAAGCGAACCGGTATCCTCGCTCGCCGTATTTCGTCGTCGTCCGTTCGAAGACTGCGGTTATGAAGACGACCAACGAGGCATTCAAGGCAAACGCAGGGTATGCGAGACGCGCCGCGAGCAGCTCCGTCTGATCGCCGTCGACGAAACGGCGCACGACCCCGGCGTGCGGTTCGTAGTGGTACAGCCCCGGCGGCAAACCATCCACCGCCGCCGCGTGGAAATAAATCTCCAGCGGATAGAGCGCGCCGCCCGAAGGCACCGCGCGCAAACCGTATGGAAAGACGTCTTGCGCGTCTGGACGAGTAATACCGTACGCATAGTGAAGTAACGTCGCGACCGTCTCGAGCGGCAACGGCGCGCGCTCTAGTGCCGGCGCCGTTACGCGATCGAGCAGCGCGGCCTCCAGCGTCTTGGGAAAGGATGCGCGCGGCGGCGGCAGTGCGAGCGCCGGGTGGCCGCGGTAAACGAGCGAAGGCGCGAGTTGAGACTGCCACTTGAGCAGAGCTTGATCGCTCAGCGGCTTTTTGAAGCGCGATGACTTTGAGTTTTCGTGATACAGCTGCCAGAGGGCATCGGTCTTCGGCATGCGTTCTTCGTCCCATCGCTTCTGGCTCATCGGCTGCGCTTCACGGGAAAGGGTGCACGTTCGTGGGGTCGTGCAGTGGAAGTTGCGGGGCCTCGTACCCCAGCCGTTCCGGTACGTC
>JBEKRW010000118.1:0-10937 GCA_049517595.1 Candidatus Cybelea sp.
CGCGATGAGGCCGTCATGTATCTCGACGAACAGGTGCCCGGCGAAGCCTATCGCATCAACGATTTTATTCGAGCTTACGTGCTCGACGTCAAGAAGTCTCCAAAGGGACCCCAAGTAATCCTTTCGCGCGCGGCCGAAGGCCTCGTGCAGCGTCTTTTGGAGCTCGAAGTGCCGGAGATCGCCGATGGAACGGTAGAAATCATGGCGATCGCTCGCGATCCCGGCGGACGCTCGAAGGTCGCAGTGAGGAGCAACCGCCCTGAAGTTGATCCAATCGGCGCGTGCTTGGGCCCCAAGTCGAGTCGAATCGCCAACGTCACCGACAATCTGCGGGGCGAAAAAGTCGACATCATTCGGTACGATCCGGTCCCCGCGACCTTCATCATGAATGCGCTCGCGCCTGCGAAGGTGATCGCCGTCGAACTCTTCGAGGACGACGCCGTCGCGCTGGTCATCGTGCCGGATTACCAGCTCTCCTTAGCAATCGGGCGAGACGGACAGAACGTGCGACTTGCCGCGAGATTGACCGGCTGGCGGTTGGACATCGCCAGCGAAAGCGAATCGGCTCAGGCTCGGGAGCGGTATCTCGTCGAGCGAGAACAAGCCGCCGCAGAACCGCCGGCTGCCGAACCGGAGGAGGGAAGCGCCGAGTCGCCGGAACCCGAAGGAATCGACGCGGAGCTGATTCGCAAGCTCGAAGAGTTTCGCCGCGAACGCCTCGGAAGCGACGATAGCTAATCCGGTCCGCACCTGCGTCGGCTGTCGCCGGAGGTTCCCGCAAGCCGAACTGGAGCGTTTCGTGCGCTCGGCGACGGGCTGGCGCGCGGATGGGCAAGGGACCCGAGGCAAGCAGCCTGGGCGGGGTGCCTACCTCTGTTCGCTGCAATGCATCGAGCGCGCCGCGAAAAACAAGCGGTATCCGGGGCTTGGCACCGCGGCGGTCGAATGTGGTTTAATAAGGAACTCGTGCAAGTAAATGGATTTCGATGATGCCGCGTAACGACCACGCCCTCCGATGAGGGCCAACCTTTGATTACCTAGCGGAGCCGAGCCGTCGGTTGGGGCTCCGCGCACTCCAACTGATGGGACTCGAGCGCTCTGCGCTCGAGAGTGAACTTGGCCGGAAAAGTACGGATTTTCGAGCTCGCAAAAGAAGTCGGGCTCACCTCAAAAGAACTCACGGCGCTTTTCAACGATCGATTGGGAGGCGTCTTCGAGGCGAAAAACCAGTTGAGCGTGGTGCCGGACCAGATCGCCGATCTGGTGCGCGGCGTGCTGCTCAAACCTGGCCAAACGCCGCCCGCCAAGGAAAAAGCGAGCCCTTCGAGCGACGCCGCATCCCCGGCGGCCAAGGCGCGGGCCGCGAAGCCGGCGGCTAAGGCCGCGGCTGTCGCGCCTCCCCCACCCGCAGCGGCGGCATCGCCCGCCCCCCCGATCGCGCGCTTGAAGCCGGTCACGACACGGGCCACGGCTCGCCCGGCGGAAGCTCCACCGGCTGCCGCTCCGGCAGCCCCGGAGCCGCCGGCGCCTGCCGTTGAGCCGCCTCCGGCTCGCGTCCCTGCTCCCGTCGTTCGGCCGCCGGAGCCGATCTTTCAACTTCGCCCGGTTCCGGCGGGGCAGCCGTCGGTTGCAAAAAGGCAGGCGCCTCCGGCAGCGCCCGCAGGGTCGGCCTCGGCGTCGCCGGGACCACGAACCGGGCTTCCAGGCCGTCCCGGCGTAGCGCCGCGCCCTGGCGAAGTTATGCCCGGTCAAGGCGGCAAAGGGCCCGGCGCTCCGGCGCGCGGCCCGGTCGCTCCGCGGCCGCTTCCGCCACCGCGCCGCCCGGCGGGGAACGGTCCGTTCCGGCCGATCACGCCCGGTATGCGCCCTGCCCCGGGCCGTCCGGGTGCCGGACCATCTGAAGCGCCGACGCCGTCGAGCGGGGCGCGCCCGGGAGATCGAGCGCGCAGCCACGAGGAAAAGGCGACCGCGAAAAAGGACCGCGAGAAAGAACTGCTGCTCGAGAAAGAGCGTCAGCGCAAGAAGAAGGGCGACTCGGCCCCGGCGCCCGCGCGCACCCTCGAGACCATCGAAATTCCCGATTTGCTCACCGTGCAAGAGCTGGCGACGTCGATGATCGTCCCGGCGCGCGACGTCATTACCGAACTGATCAAGATCGGAACGATGGCGACGATCAACCAGAATATCTCCAGCGATGTCGCGATCCAAATCGCCAAGCGCTTTGGTTACAACGCGGTCGTGAAAGAAGCCGGCGAAGAGGTCACGGTCGAGCAAGAAGAGGACAAGCCTGAGATGATGACGCCGCGTCCGCCCGTCGTCACGGTACTCGGCCACGTCGACCACGGCAAGACGTCGCTGCTCGACAAGATTCGCCAAGCGAACGTTGCGGCCGGCGAAGCGGGCGGCATCACGCAGAAGATCGGCGCGTATACCGTCGAGCGCAACGATCGCAAGATTACGTTCGTCGATACGCCCGGTCACGAAGCCTTCACCGCGATGCGCGCGCGAGGAGCCAAGGTAACCGACGTTGCGATCCTCGTCGTCGCCGCAGACGACGGCGTCATGCCGCAGACCAGAGAAGCGATCGCGCACGTGAAGGCGGCGCACGTCCCGATCGTCGTTGCGATCAACAAGATGGATAAGCCCGACGCGCAGCCGGATCGCGTAAAGCAGCAGCTCGTCGAGCAAGGATTGCAGCCCGTCGATTGGGGTGGAACCGTCGAAATGGTTCCCGTCTCCGCAAGAACCGGTGACGGCATCGAGGGCCTGCTCGATACCGTGCTGCTCGAAGCCGACATCCGCGAACTGCGCGCGAACAAAAACCGCCGCGCGACGGGCGTGGTGATCGAGTCCGCGTTGCACCGGGGCCGCGGTGCCGTGGCGACGGTGCTCGTGCAGAACGGCACGCTGCGCGTCGGCGATATCGTCGTGGCCGGCGGCACGTTTGGGAAAGTGCGCGCGCTCATCGACGACAAGGGCAAGCAAGTAAAGAAGGCCGGCCCCTCGATTCCCGTCGAGGTGATGGGCCTTTCCGACGTCCCGTCGGCAGGCGACACGCTCAGCGTGGTCAGCGACGAGCGCGTCGCTCGCGAAACTGCCGAGAAACGGGCGACGCGCCGGCGCGACGTTCGCATGGCGGCCACGGGCTCGCAGCGCGTCTCACTGGAGACCTTCATGTCGATGCCGGCCGAAGGAAACAAGGTGCTCAACCTGATCATCAAAGCCGACGGTCAGGGTTCGCTGGAAGCACTGCAGTCACGCATGGAATCGCTCTCGACCGAAGACGTGGAGATCCGCGTCATCCACGGCGGTGTCGGTGCGATTTCGCCCAACGACGTCAACCTGGCCAGCGCATCGAACGCCGTGTTGATCGGCTTCAACATTCGGCCCGACGAGACGGCTCGGCGCCTGGCAGAGAACGAGGGCGTCGACCTGCGCTTCTACCAAGTCATTTACGAGATCGAAGACGATCTCAAGAAGGCGATGCGAGGCATGCTCTCACCGGTCGTTCGCGAGGTCGTGCTGGGCCGCGCCGAGGTACGCCAAGTCTTCAAGGTGAGCAAGGTAGGAACCATCGTTGGTTGCTACGTCACCGGCGGCAAGATCACGCGCAACGCGAAGGCTCGAGTGATTCGCGACGCCGCGGTCGTGTTCGACGGTGAAGTCGAAAGCCTGCGCCGCTTCAAAGACGACGTTCGCGAGGTCGCCGAAGGCTTCGAGTGCGGCATTCAGATCGCCAAGTTTCAAGACCTCAAAGAGGGCGACGTCATCGAAGCGTACGCTCTCGAGCAGGTCGCCGCGGAGCTGGCGCGCGCGTGAAGCAACAGCGGATCGCGAAGATCGATCACGAGATCCAACGCATTCTCGGAATGCTGATCTCGCAGGAGCAGCAAGATCCGCGGCTCGCTTTTGTCACCGTAACTCACGTCGAGGTGAGCGACGATTTGCGGCACTGTAAGGTCTTCGTTTCGGTGATCGGCGACCGCCACGCGGCGCGGCAGTCGCTCGACGCGCTCACGCACGCGAGCCGGTTTCTGCGCGGCGAGTTGGGCCGCAAGATCGACTTGCGCTACACTCCCGAGCTGATCTTCGTGGAAGACCGCTCGGCCGAGCGCGCCATCGAGCTGGCAAAGACGCTGCGTGACGCGGCGCAACGTTTGACACCGGAGGAGAGCGAATGATTGAAAGCACGCCGCGCATCGCGTCGGTCGAAGAGGTCGTCGAGGAGCTGCATCGCCGCAGCTCCTTCGTAATGGTCAGCCACGTCAAGCCTGATGGCGACACGCTCGGCGCCGGACTCGCACTCGGCCTCGCGCTCAAGAAACTCGGAAAGAACGTTTGGTATTTTCAGCAAGACAGCGTGCCTCGCAACCTGCGCTTCTTGCCCGACGCCGATCGCGTCGGTAGCGAGCTGCCCAAGCCGGTCCGCGACGACGCGCTCTACGTGTTTTGCGACATGAGCGACTGGCGGCGCGCGGGCGAACTTTTGCCGCCGGTCGGCCGCGAGAACATGCTCGATATCGACCACCACTTGGGAAACTCTCTATTCGGCAAGCTGAACTTCGTACTGGAGAACGAGTGCTCGACGGGAAGCGTCGTCATGCGGATTCTACGGGAGCTCGGCGTCGTCGTCGACGGGCGGATTGCAACCTGCATCCTCGCGGCCATTATGACCGACACCGGAGCTTTCATGCACTCGAACACCACGCCGGAAGTGCTCGACCTTTCGGCAGAGCTGATGCGGCTGGGTGCCGACAAGGAGCGCATCACGCGGGAGATCTTTGCCAATAAACGCGTGGCCGCAACGAAACTCTTGGGCTGCATCATCGGCGCTATGCGCTTCGAACACGATGGGCGTTACTGTTATTCCTACGTCGACGACGCAATGCTCGCGCAGACCGGCGCGGACGGCGAAGATACCGAAGACACCGTCAACGTTCTGCTGGGACAGGAAGGCGTCGACGTCGCCGCGCTCTTTAAGGCGATCGAAGGTGAAATCCGCGTCTCCTTGCGTTCGAGCGGCCGGCTCAACGTGCAGGCCGTAGCCGGAAGTTTGGGCGGCGGCGGCCATTTTCGTGCGGCCGGCTTAAGCTACCACGGATCGCTGAGCGAAGCGATCCGCAGCGTCGAGGCGGCGCTGGTCGCACAAGGCCTCTAACCGCCTGCACGGGCGGCGACATGATCGGTTTCGTCAATCTCTTTAAAACGGCTGGCCCCACTTCGGCGCGCGCCGTCTCGCGCGTGCGCCGAATCTTCGCTATCTATGGAGGCGATCGAAAGATTGCCGCCGGTCATCTCGGAACGCTCGATCCGCAGGCGGCCGGCGTGCTTCCCGTCGCAATCGGAAAGGCCACCCGGCTGATTTCGCTGCTCGAGGATCAGCGAAAAGGGTATGCGTTCACGTTGGTGCTCGGCCGCTCGACCACGACGCAAGACGCGTCCGGGGAGACGCTCGAGGAGCGCGCGGTTCCGCCGAACTGGCCGCGCCTCTTGAACGAGGCGCTCCCACAGTTCGTCGGAAAAATCGCGCAAACTCCGCCGATGTACTCAGCCGCGCACCATGAAGGCCGGCGGCTGTACGAACTGGCGCGCGAGGGGAAAACGGTCGAGCGTAAGTCCCGTCAGATAACAATCTACGGGCTGACCCTGCTCGGCCAGGCCGAACGAGAGGGCGTCGCGCGATTGCGCGTGGCATGCAGCGAGGGAACCTACGTCCGCACGCTGTGTGCCGAACTCGGAGCGGCAATCGGCGTTCCCGCGCATATGGGCGCGCTCGTTCGCGAGGGTTCGGGACCCTTCGTTCTCTACGAAGCGCTCACGATTGACGAGATTGCGCGCGCGCCGGAACGCGCGCTGATCGCTCCCGAGAACATCATCCCGCTTCCCACAATCGTTCTCGATCTGCGCGGCTCTGCCGACTTTCGCGCCGGTAGAGTCGTTCCGTTGCCCCAAGGTGCGCCGGCTCGGCACGTCTTCGTCCGCGACGAATCGCGAATGCTGGTTGGCGTGGGCGAGGCGCTCGGGACGCTCCTTGCTCCGCGCAAGGTCTTCGTATGAAGCTTCACCACCAGCTGGAACGCGAGCGCGAACGGCCACTGGTCCTCGCGATCGGGTTCTTCGATGGGTTCCATCTCGGCCATCGCGAGATCGCGCGGCATGCGCTGCGCTTGCGCAAGCCCGGTTGGCGCGCGGGCGTGCTGACCTTCGCAAATCATCCGGCGACGCATCTGCGCCCAGGCACCGAGCCTCCGATGATTTGCACCCAGGAAGAGCGCCTCGACCTCTTCGCACGCGCCGGCTTTGACGAATGCTTCTTCGTGAAGTTCGACGAGAACATCGCGACGCTCTCGCCCGCTGCCTTTCTCGATCTGCTGGTCGAGCGGCTCGGCGCGCGCGGCGTAGTGGTCGGCGATACGTTCCGCTTTGGGCACAGGCGAGCCGGCGACACTGCGTTTATGAGCGAGTACCTGACACCACGCGGCACCGCCGTCGTTGCGGTCGATCGGATTAGCGAAGACGGGGAGCGGGTTTCCAGTACCCGCATCCGCGGCCTGATTCTCGAGGGAGATCTCGCCGCCGCGGACCGGCTCCTGGGCGGAACCGGCTACGAGATCCGCGGGACGGTGGAGTTAGGCGCCGGGCGCGGCCATTCGCTGGGCTTTCCAACGGCCAACGTCTGCGTCCCCGCCAAGCTGATTCCGAAGGATGGAGTGTACGCCGCGACGGCGCGATACGACGGTCGCGATTACGCGGCGCTCGTCTCAATTGGAACCAATCCCCAGTTCGACGGCAACCGGCGCACCGTCGAGGCGTGGCTGCGCGATTTTCAGCACACGATCTACGGGCGCGAGTTGTGGCTACGGGACCTACGGTACGTCAGGGAACAGCGGTTTTTCCCCGAGGTCGCCGAACTCATCGAGCAAATGCAGCGGGACGTCGCCGCAGTCGGTTATCCGAGCTATGGCTAAGAAGGTTCGAGCTTCGGCCATTGTTCTTGCCTGCGCGCTTGCGGCGTGCGTTCACGCCGGCAGCGCCGATTCGACCGGCCCGGCAAAGGTTGCTCGCGTTGGCGAACCCGCGCCGCCGTGGACGGAGCCGAGCCTGCCCGGGCCGACTCTTTCGCTGGCCGCCTTGCACGGCAGGGCAGTCTATCTCAACTTTTTCGCGACCTGGTGCCCGCCTTGCAACGCTGAGGCTCCCGCGATCGACGCCATTGCGCGCGACTACGCCGCTCGCGGCTTGCAAGTCGTGGGCGTCGACGTGCTTGAAAACGCGAGTAAGGCCGCCGGCTTTCGCCGCGAGCATCGTCTAACGTATCCCGTCGTTGTCGACGGCGGAACGTTGCGCGATCAATACGCCGTTAACGGCCTCCCGGTCCACGTCTTCATCGATATCGTCGTTGGTGAGATGTCGCCGGCAGATATGCGCAGCAACGCCGAACGCCTCTTGCAATGACGCCACTGCTGCGGCGCGGGAGATTTGCCTGGTGCTTGCGAGTCGCGCTTGCCGCCGGCATAACCGCCGGCTGTAGCGGCGGCGGCTCGCAGCCCGGCGTCATGATGCCTGCCGCCAACCCTGGCGGACCGGCCGGATCGGGCGCGCTGGGGAATACTGTAGTGAAGATCTTCGTCCCGGCGGCGACGCAGAATGCGCTGGGTAGGGTGCAGGCGCCTCAGGCGCCCGTGGTCAGCGGACCACCGGCTCTTGGCGGCGTCGGTCCGCCGCCCGTCGGCATCGCGCCGGGCGCCTCGCCGGCTTCGCCGCCTCCGCCGGGTTCGCAGATGCTGGCCATCAACGTCAACGGTCCGGCCGCAATCAGCCAAACGCTGGCGGTTGGGCCAAACGCGAGCGGCTGCGCGCCCACGACGGGCGGTACGAGCTGCCAGCTCGCGCTCGCGCTTCCGGCCGGAACCTACATGGGGACGATCGGAGTCGCCAACGCGGCCGCCTCGACGGCAATTGCTTTCACGGTGACACCCAACGGACAGAACGTTTTCGGCGTCACGCTGAGCGGCGTGGCCGCACAGGTCGCGCTCGTTCCGGCATCTTCGCTGAGCGCGCAGAACCCGCAGGGTGGGATCGACCTATTCGGTTCCGGGCGGCATCCGCTGCTCGTCGAAGTATTCGATGCGAACCAAAACGTCATCGTCGGCAACTCCCCGGGAACCTTCACGCTGAGCCAGGCCGGCGGATCGCTTGCGGTCGGCATCACGCAGCCCGCAAGCACCACCCCCAATCTTTTCTACGTGTCCTCAAATGGCGTCGGCAACGCAAACTCCGCGCTTCTGCGGGCAACTGCGGCCTATCTCGGGCCGGGGAATCCGTGCTCGCAGGCGAGTGCTGCCTGCAGCGGTACGGTTCGCGTCGACGTGCGCCAGCTCTTAGGCGTCGCAAACTCGAACGCTAACGACGTCACGCTCTACGTCAACGGCCAAAGCCTGCCGCTCGCTACGGTGCAAGGCGGAGTAAGCAATCCGCAGGCGCTGATCTTCGATTTGGCTGGCGATCTCTTCGTCGCGAATCAACCCGGGAGCGTGACCGAATATTCACCGCCCTATAACGTCACGCCGACGACGATCAGCAGCGGCGTGAACCATCCGCAGGCGCTGGCAATCGACTCGCGCGGGAATCTTTTCGTGGCAAACGGCAGCGGAAGCAACACGGTGACGATGTATTCGCCGCCCTATAACGGACCACCGACGGTCACGATATCGGCCGGCATCAACGATCCGGTCGGCATCACGCTGGACTCGAACTCGAATCTCTTCGTCGCCAACGAGGCGGCAAGTACGGTAACCGAATACGCGCCACCCTACGTCGGATCGCAGACGACGATCTCGAAAGGACTCAACGCGCCGAACTCACTCGCGCTCGACGTTCGCGGAAATCTCTTCGTGGCAAATCTCAACTCGACGCCGAACTCCGTCGTCGAGTTTTCACCTCCCTTCGGCGCCAGCAACGCGCCGGTTGCGACGATCACCGATGGCGTTAACGAGCAAGGTGCGATCGGTTTGAACGGCTCGGCAAATCTCTTCGTTCCAAACCAAGGCGCGAACACCGTCACGGAGTACGTCGCCCCGTACACCAATCCGCCGAGCACGATCGCCGGCGGGCAAAGCCAGCCCGTCGCCTTGGCGATCGATTCGCTGGGCAACCTCTATGTGGCCAACTACGGCAATAACACTGTTACTGAATATACCGTGCCGTACGCAAGCGGTTCTTGGTCGACGGTGAGCAGCGGCATAAGCCTCCCGCTCGCGCTGGCACTCTCGCCGGCGACGAACGCCGCGACCGCACTTATTCCTTAAGCGGCGCGAACTCGCAAGGCGCCGTCGTCAAGCGTTACGCGCGCGGCGGAACCTTCGCGCACGTCTCCGCGCAGCAGCGCGGTGGAGAGCGGCGTGGAAACGTAATGCGAGACGGTGCGCGCAACGTAGCGAGCGCCACTGCCGGCGCCCATTGAGACGCGCGCGAGATAGAGCTTTGCTTCGTCCGAGAGCTCGAGCGTGACGTTGCGCGCGCCAAGCCGTTGCGCGAGCGCGTCGACGTGGATCGTTACGATCGCCTCGATCTGCGGAAGGCCCAACTCCTCGAACGGAACGATCTCTTCGATTCGGTCGAGCAGCTCGTGTCGCAACGCGATTGCAAGTTCGTCCTCTTCGAGGTTCGTCGTGAGAATGATGATTGTGTGGCGAAAGTCGATTGCCCGGCCCTTCGCGTCGGTGACGCGACCTTCGTCAAGAATCTGCAGCAGAAGGGCCGCGACTTCCGGATGCGCCTTTTCCATCTCGTCAAAGAGCACGACGCAGTACGGCCGCCGCCGCACGGGCTCGGTGAGCTGACCGGCCTCATCGTGGCCGGCATAGCCGGGCGGTGCGCCTAGCAGCCTGGAAACGCCGTGCGGTTCGGTAAACTCGGAAAGATCGATGCGCACCAATGCGGTTTCGCTGCCGAAGAGCGCCTCGGCGAGCGCTTTGGCCAACTCGGTCTTCCCGACGCCGCTGGTGCCGCGGAACAAAAACGTTCCCAAGGGTTTGCGCGGATCGTGCAACCCGGTGCGCGCGCGGCGGATCGCGTTTGAAACCGCGGAAATTGCGGGTTCCTGCCCGATGACGCGCTTGGACAGCAGCGTCTCGAGTTC
This sequence comes from Candidatus Cybelea sp., assembly GCA_049517595.1. GTDB lineage: Bacteria > Vulcanimicrobiota > Vulcanimicrobiia > Vulcanimicrobiales > Vulcanimicrobiaceae > Cybelea. The sequence continues at coordinate 10,142 of JBEKRW010000118.1, forward strand.
CAGGAGCCGATTCGTTTGCGACTCGGTCAACGCTGCTTGCGGGATTCCGGTCCAGCGGGTTACCACGGCCGCGACGTCTGCGGTCGTGACCGGAGGAAACTCGATGGCTCCTTTATTTGCAAGCGCGACCGATGCGGCGGCTTCGTCGATCAGGTCGATTGCCTTATCGGGCAGGAACCGATCCGCGATATAGCGCGCCGAAAGCTGGGCTGCCGCTTCGAGCGCATCGTCGGTGATAGTGACGCGATGGTGCCGTGCGTATTGCTCGCGCAGACCGCGAAGAATCGCGGTCGTCTGTTCGATGCTCGGTTCCTCGATCATAACGGGCTGAAACCGGCGCTCGAGCGCGGGGTCCGACTCGATGTGTTTACGGTATTCGTCAAACGTCGTGGCGCCGATGCACTGCAGGTCGCCGCGTGCCAGCTCGGGTTTGATCATCGAGCTCAGATCCAGAGGGGCGCCTTCGGCGGCACCGGCACCCACCAATGTGTGCAACTCGTCGATAAAGAGCACGACGTCGCGAGCGCTGCGCTTTACTTCCTCGAGAATGCGCTTGACGCGTCCTTCGAACTCGCCGCGATACTTCGTTCCGGCTACGAGCGGCCCCAACGAAAGCGCAAGAATACGTTTGCCCTGCAGCGCGGCCGGAACATTTCCCGCGGCGATGCGCTGCGCCAATCCCTCAACCACGGCGGTCTTTCCAACGCCGGGCTCGCCCACGAGGCAGGGGTTGTTCTTGCTGCGCCGCGCCAGAATGGACGTAACTCGCTCGATCTCCTGGTCCCGTCCGATGACC
>JBEKRW010000119.1:0-7368 GCA_049517595.1 Candidatus Cybelea sp.
GGGCCAGGCCGGTCTTACCGGGCGTCTCTTGCAGCGAGCCGAATCCGTACCACATGCTGGTTTGAACCACCGGAGCCGCGTGATCCTCGACGACGACTACTCGCAATCCATTAAGCAGCGTCGTCGTGAAGATTCCGGTATCGCCCGGGCCACTTTGCGCCGGCGCGGCCTGCGCCGTAAAAAGTGCAAGCAGCAGCGCAAACAGCCCTTGGACTACGCCTCGCTTCGCTCGGCTTCGGTTAGGACAGGCTGCGTCAAAAAACCTCAAAGCGTTGTGACTCCCAAGTAATATGCGGCGGTCGCCTCGACCGCGGCGAGTGGAAGGCAGCCGATAAGCTCGCACCCGAGCACTTCGATCCCGCGTTCGGCAGCCAGGTCGCGAACCAATTCCACGACGCGATAGAGCGGCGTTGCAGCATAGTCCGTAATGTTGAGCGAGACCTGCACGCGATCGTCGCCGCGCGGCAGGGCAAGCGCGCGCAGGGTGCGCAGGCCGCCGTTGCGTTCGCGGATCGTCCGGGCAATCGCTCGGACCGCTGGGAGATCGCTGCTTGCCAGCTCGACGTTGAACGCGATCAAGACGTCCCGCGCTCCGATCGCAATCGCCCCGGCGCTGGCATGCCGCGCAACGTCGCCTTCGTCCGGCAACCACTCGGCGTTGGCGCGAATCGCCGGCAGAGGCCGGCGTTCGGGCGCTCGCGCTGCTGCGCCGTAATAGAAGGAAGGCACGCGATAGCGCCGCCAGATTTCGGCACCAGCTCGGTGCGCCAGCGCCGCGGCGTCGGCCAGTGTCGCGCCCTCGAGCGGAACGAAGGGCAGCACGTCGAGCGCGCCGATGCGGGGGTGCACCCCGGAGTGGCTTCGCAGATCGATGCGCTCGAGTGCGACGCCGGCGAGCGCGACGGCTGCGTCGAGCACCGCAGATTCGTTGCCGGCTACCGTCAGGACGCTGCGATGATGGACGGCGTCGCTGCTCCAGTTCAAGACGCGGGCGCCCGCCGCTTCGACCGCCCCAATCGCAGCCTCGATCGTAGCCGCGTCGCGTCCCTCCGAAAGATTCGGCACGATCTCAAACATTGCCACCCTTAGCGGACCCTATCCCAACGCCATTTGGATCGCGGCGACGATGTCGCTCGCGTTCGCCGGCGAGATAACTTCGGAATAGCCGAGTTTGCGCGCCTCGGCCTCGCGACGCTCCGCTCCGGCGACGGCGCGCACTTCGCCTGACAATCCCAGCTCGCCAAAGACGGCGACGTGCGACGGCACCGCGGCGTTGCGAAACGACGAAGCAATTGCCAAGGCAATTCCCAAATCTGCCGCGGGTTCGCTGACCCGCAGCCCCCCGGCCACCGACGCGTACACGTCGTGCGTCCCCAGCACAAAGCCCGCGCGCCGCTCGAGCACCGCGAGAATCATTGCGAGGCGCTGCTGATCGAGATTGTTGGCCAGCCGTCGCGGCGTGCCGTAGCTCGTCTCGCCGACCAGCGCCTGAACTTCGATGAGCACCGGTCGCGAGCCGACGATCGATGCGACGACGCACGAGCCGCTGGGACGCTGCGTGCGCGCTCCCGCAAAGAGCTCCGACGGGTTCGAAACCTCGCGCAAGCCCGAGTCGTGCATCGAAAAGACGCAGATCTCATCGACTGACCCGAAACGGTTCTTGTACGCGCGAAGAATGCGGTACTCGCCGTTCGCCTCCCCTTCGAAATATAACACGGTGTCGACCAGATGCTCGAGCAGGCGCGGTCCGGCGATTGCGCCATCCTTGGTAACATGCCCAACGATGAACGTCGCGCAGCCCGTGCGTTTGGAATATTCCATCAGCGCTTGCGTGCAGTCCCGAATCTGCGCAACGCTGCCGGCATAAGCTTCGCCTTCAGGCAGCCAAACGGTCTGGATCGAATCGATCACCAATGCGAGCGGTCTCTGCCGCTCCAAACGATCCAGGACCGCGCGCAGGTTCGTTTCGGGATAGACGAGCAACTCCGCCGGCGTTTCCGCGGTCAGCGTGCGATCCGCGCGAAGCTTTACCTGCGCCGCCGACTCTTCACCGCAGACATAGACGACTTCGCCCTCGCGCGCGAGGCGTGCGGCGATTTGAAGCATCAGGGTTGACTTGCCGGCTCCCGGCGGTCCGCCGACCAGCGTCAAGCTTCCCGGGACCGTTCCACCGCCCAAAACGGCGTCGAACTCCGGCATGCCCATACGCAGGCGCGTGACGCCGGCCGAACCGATCTCGTGCAAAGGAAGCGGCGCCGCCGAATGCGCGGCCGCCGGCCTCTCGCGTGTGCCTCGCAGCGCGACCGCGAAGGGGCGTTCGTCGAACGAGTTCCAGCCTTCGCACTGCGGGCAGCGTCCGAGCCAACGCGCCGATTCGAATCCACACGCCGAGCAGAAGTAGACGGATCGTGGTTTTGCCAAACTTTTTCTAGCCTTCTGCGACGCGCTCGCTTCGCCTAGCAGTGCCCCTAAGCGAGGAAGCAGCGCCACTCACGTCCAACGTGGGGGCAACGAAGCCGCTGGCTTCAGTGCAATCTATCTAAGGAAGGTCGCATGCGAGTTCGCTTTCTTTTCGGAACCGCCGTTCTATCCACTTCCCTTGCTTTGTCGGCCGCCGGTTGCAGCAGCAGTTCGTCCACTGGCATAACTCCCGGCGTTGCGGCGCCGATGACCGCGATCAGGGAAGCGCGCAAGGCAGGCTCCAACATGATCCTGCCAATAGGTGGGCGCTTCGACCGGTTGGGGGCGCCCGCGCGAAGCTGGATGAAAGCGAACATACCACCGCATCCCCTTGTGTACGTCTCCGATTATGACGGCAACTTCGTCAACATCTATAGCGCGAATGGAACTGATCAGACTCCTATCGGGCAGCTCACCGGCTTCAACGAGCCGCAAGGCCTTTGGGTGGACCTCAATCAGAATCTCTGGGTGGTCAACACCAACACCCAACAGATCATCGGATTCCACCGCAATCGGACGTCGCCGTTCAAAACCTTCGACGACACCAGCGGGAACTACCCGGTCGGAGTCTGCGGCAACAACAACAAGAATCTGATGTACGTCGTTGACATCGTGAGCCTACCCCCCTACGGTCCCGCCAACACTATCGAGGTGTATGACAAGGCTGGATCTTCATCGCCGATAGAGATCCTTACCGATAATAACGCGCAAGCGCTCTATCAATGCGCCGTCGACTCTAGGGGGAATCTCTTTGTCACGCTCACTCCCGTGAGCAATCCCTACGGCAGCGAAGTGGACGAATTCCCGCGGGGCTCGACCACGCCGACGGTACTCATCAACACCGGTTTGGTCTACGCGCTCGGCATCACGGTGGATAAGTATAACGCGCTGGCCGTCGACGATGCGTTCGCAAACGCCTCGACCGGCGAGGTGTATATCTACGATCCACCCTACACGAACGGCTCCGCCCATTCGTTTGCGGTTCCCCAGGGCGTCGATCAGACCGCGCTCAACAAACAACAAACGCAGCTATGGGGCTCGAATGCCTTCGATTTGGATGCCCAGCAGTATTCCTATCCGGTCGGTCTCTTGCAGAATTCGACCTCAACGGAGGACCTTATAGATCCTAGTGGGATAGCGCTTTCGCCGGCGGCCAAACAATGATCCGCCATACTCGTTGTAAGAAGGATACGCTCGTGAACGTTCGCCATCTCCTCGGCGCCGGTTTGGTAGCGGCCGCAGTTCCACTTTTGCTCGGCGGCTGCGCTTCCACCGCATCCTCGACGACGCCGGGCGTGACCTCGCCGATGGCAGCCATCATGCAGGCGCGCAAGACCGGCCATTCGACCCTGATCCTTCCGATTCGCGGGCACGACCCCCGCGTGGCGATGCCGGCGCATTCGTGGATAAAGCCGCCGCAACCCCATACGCGCCTCTACGTTTCCGACGCGGAAGACAACGTCGTCAACATTTATAATGCCAATGGAACCGATCAGACGCCCATTGGGCAACTCACCGGCTTCGACGAGCCGCAGGGCCTTTGGGTGGACGTCAATCAGAATCTCTGGGTCGTCAACACCAACACCTATCAGATTATGGGCTTCCACCGCAATGCCTCGACGCCGTTCAAGACCTTCAACGACACCAGCGGCGGCTATCCCGCCGGCGCTTGCGGCAACGACAACAAGAACCTTCTGTACGCCGTGGATATCCTCGGGCCGAGCTTTAGCAACGGCAACACCATCGAGGTGTTCAACAAAGCGGGATCGTCGTCGCCGATCCAAATCCTCACCGATCCCAACGCCTCGTCGCTCAATGGGTGCGTGGTCGACTCCAAAGGCAACTTGTTCGTGACCCTCACCAACGTCAACTATCCGTACGCCGGCGAGGTCGACGTGTTTCTCAAGAACGCGACGACTCCGATCGTGCTCGTCGACAATCTGGTCTATCCCATCGGTATCACGATAGATAAATATCGCGCGCTTGCGGTCCAGGATACTTTTGCGATGGGCTACTCCGGCGGCGAGATGTACCTCTACGATCCGCCCTACACGAGCGGCCCGGCGTATTCATTCGCGACGCCGTCGGGCGTCATCGAAACGGCTCTCAATAAGCCGCAGACGCAGATCTGGGGTGCTAATGGTTACGACGTCGTCGCCCAGGAGTTTTCGTATCCGCACGGCCTGCTCCAAAATCAAACGTCTTCGCAGGACTTAAGCTATCCGGATGGCCTGGCGCTCTCGCCGGCGGCCAAGCAATGAGCTAACCAGGGCGCCGCAACGCCTCTTCAGATTGCAATAGACGGACCGGCAGCGTCCGGGAAGACGACGGTCGCTCGCGCGCTGGCGCGGCGCCTGCACGTGCTCTATCTCGACACCGGCGCGATGTACCGTGCGCTCGCGTACCTTGCGTTGCGCACGGGCACCGACGTCGATAATGGCGCGGCGCTCGCGCGGCTCGTTGCGGCGCAACCAATTGAGGTGCGTTTAGATCAGGGGGCGCCATTGGGCTTTCGGATCACCGCTGGCGGAGAAGAGCTCGACGAGGCCGCGCTGCAGAGCAAAGAGGTTACGGCCATTGTTTCGGCAGTCGCGGCGCACCCCGAAGTTCGTTCGGCCATGGTGCGCGCACAGCGCGAGATCGCGCAAGGCTCGCCCGTCGTTATGGCGGGCCGAGACATTGGAACCGTCGTATTGCCCGGCGCGCAGGTGAAGATTTACTTGACCGCGTCTGCGGAGGCACGAATCGCGCGGCGGCGCGCTCAGCTCGAGGAGTCGGGAGTTAGCGTGAATGCGCGCACGCTTGCCGCCGAGATCCAGGAGCGGGATCGCCTCGACGAAACCCGCGCGGTTTCGCCGCTCTCGCCCGCCCGCGACGCGCACGTCATCGACTCGAGCGACACCGATGCCGCGGGAGTGGTCGACGAGATTTATAAGCTGGCCTCCACCATGTCATCCTGAGCGTCGAAGGACTAAGGATGATTCCGGCGTTTTACGATTTTGCGAAGGCGACGGTTCGCTTCGGGGCGCGCGTGCTGTGGCGCGCGAGGGTTTTCGGAGCGCAAAACGTTCCCGCCTCGGGGCCGCTCATCGTCGCCTGCAATCACGTTTCATATCTCGACCCGCCGCTGATGGGCTGCCTCTGCCCCCGGCGGATCAGCTATATGGCCAAAAAGGAACTCTTCGAGGTCCCCGTGCTGGGCGCCGTGATTACGGGCCTGGGCGCCTATGCCGTGGACCGTAAGGGCAGCGCGACATCGGCCATTAGGCGCTCGCTGCAAGTCTTAGAGACCGGTGGAGCCGTCGGCATCTTCCCCGAGGGCACCCGTAATCTCACCGGCGAGGTCCAGCCTCAGACTGGAGTCGCACTCCTAGCCTCGCTGGCAAAGGCCCCGGTCGTGCCCGCATGCATCGTCGGCAGCGACCAGGCGCTGCGCCTCAAGCGAATTGACGTTGCTTTTGGGCCGCCGATCTCGTTGCAGGCCGGCCGAAAAGCAACCCGAGAGGATTTGGCGAAGTTTACCGGTCAGATTATGAACGCGATCGAACTGCTGGCGGGGAGTATTGGTGGAAATTCGTAAGGCATCCGTTCAAGGATTCTGCTTTGGCGTTGCTATTACCGTAAAGAAGGCCGAGGAGGCGATTGCCTCCCGCGGTGACGTGACCACGCTGGGACACGTCGTGCACAACCCCCAGATGGTAGAATCGCTTTCGGCGCGCGGCTTGAAGAACGCCACGACGGTCGACGACGTCGACTCGGGCGCGCTCTTCGTTCGAGCGCACGGGCTGCCGGTCGACGTTTTCGAGAAGGCCAAAGAGAAGAAGTTGGAGATCATCGACGCCACGTGTCCGATGGTTACCAAGATTCACGTGCAGGCCAAGAAGCTCAAGGGCGACGGCTACAAGATCGTCGTCATCGGCGATCCCAATCATCCCGAAGTGAAGGGAACGCTGAGTCACGTGCCTGGCGCCTGGTGCATCCAAAGCCCCGCCGACGTGGAGAAGCTGCCCCGTTCCAGTAAGGTCGGCGTCGTCGTTCAGTCGACGTGGTCGGGCGAAGGGTTCACCGAAATTGTTCGCGAGCTGTCGGCGAAGTATTACGAAGTTCGCGCGGTCAACACGATCTGCACCGATACGCACAATCGGCAGAACGAGGCGCTACGGCTGGCAAAGGACGTCGAAGTGATGGTCGTCGTCGGCGGAAAGACCTCGGCCAACACCAAGCACCTCGCCGACCTCTCCGAATCGCACGGCGCGCGAGCCTACCATATCGAAGGGCCCGACGAGTTGCGTCCGCAGTGGTTCGAGAACGTGCAGGTGGCCGGCCTTATGTCGGGAGCTTCGACGCCCGGCTGGCTCGTGGACGAGGTCGAGGCTCGGATGGAGGAGCTCGCAGCCTCTGCATAGTCCGGCCGACCTTGCCGAGCGCTTTGAAAGCGCGCTTGAAGAGCGGATTACCGGATATCGGGGATCGGAAGAGATCTCCGATATGCTTTTGCGCCACTTCGGTTATGGCGGATACGGGCCGGCGCGCCGCGGCAAGCGCTTGCGCCCCCAAATGGTCATGCGGGTTGCCACCGGCGAGGGGGCGCCGCTCGAGCACGCGCTCGACGCCGCGGTAGCCGTCGAGATCTTTCACAACTATTCGCTCGTCCACGACGATATCGAAGACCGTGACGAACTGCGCCACGGCCGGCCGACGTTGTGGAGCCAGTACGGCGTCGCCGCCGCGATCAACGCAGGCGATGCAATGTGCGCGCTCAGCTTTCTGAGCTTGGAGCACGCCGCAGCGTACCTCGACGCGGCCAGAGTCCTGCAGATGATTGCGCTGCTGCACGAAGCGCATGCCGTGATGTGCGAGGGCCAGTCGCTCGACTTGGACTTCGAGTCGGAACGCGCGGTCGACCGG
>JBEKRW010000120.1:0-7366 GCA_049517595.1 Candidatus Cybelea sp.
ACTGAGCGAAGGCTTTGTAGTTCCCGAGCAGGAGCCCATAGGGAGTCTCGGATTCATTGAGGACGTAGGCACAAAACTCGTTGCGCTGCGCGTCGTAACTCAAGCCCACGCTCCGTACTGCGGCGCGAGGCGCAAAGGCGCCTTCTCTCGCGGCGGCTAACGGAAAAGGGTGCGAGCACCGGCAAAATTAAACCTGACGCTTGAAGTGCTCGCCCTCCGCGGCGACGGATATCACGGCCTCCGCAGCGTGATGGTGCCGCTCGACCTGGCCGACGAACTGACGATCGAGCCGAGCACTCGCTTCAACTTCGAGTGCGATCGCAGCGAGCTTGCGGGCGAGCAGAATCTCGCCGTGGCGGCGCTGCGCGCGCTGGGCGACGAGTTGCCGGCGGTGCGAATGCGGCTGCTCAAGAAGATTCCGGTGCAGGCCGGTTTGGGCGGAGGTTCGAGCGATGCCGCGGCGGTCTTGCGCGCGGCGATGGCCGGCGCGTTCGGACCGGTGCCGCGCCACGACTGGATGGCGATCGCGCGAAGCCTCGGATCGGACGTTCCCTTCTTTCTCGCCGGCACGGCCGCGCTGGTCGAAGGGACCGGCGAGCGCGTGACGCCGGCCGGAGCCATCCCGGCCTGGCACGTATTGATCGTGAAACCTCCGGTCGAAGTCTCGACCGCGCAGGCGTACCGCGAGATCGATGCACTGCAACGCCCGACACGTCCCCGTAGCGGCTGCGTCTCGATTGCGATGCTCGAGGCATTGCAGCGCGCCGAGTTCGCGCGCGTGCAAGGACTGCTGCAAAACGACTTTCACGAGATCACCACGGCCCGTACGCCCGGGGTAATGGCCGCGCTGGAAGCGCTGCGCGCCGCCGGCGCCGGCAACGCGCTGCTCGCGGGGTCGGGTTCGTGCGTCTTTACGCTGTCGCCGGACCGGTCGCACATCGAAGCGATTGCGCGGAGTTTGGAGTTGTCTCCGGCGTACGAGCGTTTCGTCACGCGTTTTGCGACGACGCCGGAGTGGAAATGAACGCGGTCGTGTTGGCGGGCGGCCCGCTGGACGACATCGCGCGTTTACAGCCGGGAGCGCCAAACAAGGCGTTCGTCGATATCTGCGGTACGACGCTGGTCGGGCGGGTGGTCGGTGCTTTACGCGGCTGCGCTGCGATTGGCCGCATCGTCCTCGTCGCGCCGGAAAGCGAATGGGGAAATCCTCAGCTTCGCGACGCGGACGATTTTCGTCCCGACGGCGTGCATATCTCCGAAAGTCTGCGCAACGGGATCGCGGGTTTCCCTGCGGCCGACTTGCTCTTGATCGTGGCGTCGGACATGCCGGTGCTCACCCCGGAAATCGCCGGCGATTTTGTAGAGCGCGTGGAGGCGACCGATGCCGACGTGATCTACGGCTGCGTCGAAAAGGCGGCGCACCTCACGCGCTTTCCAAGCGTGCCGCACACCTGGGCGCGGATGCGTGGCGGCACCTACTGCGGGGGCGGCATGTTCGCGCTCAAACCCCGGGCGATGCCGCTGCTCGAACGTTTCATCGAGCAGCTAGGCGCTGCGCGAAAATCGCCGTTGCGGCTGGCCTCGTTGTTCGGCTGGGACATGCTAGCGCGCTTCGCTTTAGGCCGGCTCTCGGTAGCGCAAGCCGAGGCGCGCGCGACGAAGATCCTCGGCGCGCCGGTGAGCGCGCTCATCTCGCCCTATCCGGAAACGGCCGTGAACGTGGATCGCGTCAGCGACGTGGCGCTGGCCCGCAAGCTCGTCAGTTCGGTGAACGCCAGCGCTTGAAGAGCTCGTTGGCGATGCCGAATTGATCGAGCGCCTTCCCGACGGTATGGGCGATGATCTCGTCCACGCTCGTAGGATTGGCATACATGGCGGGAATCGGCGGCAGAATCACGGCGCCGATTTCGGCGAGCTGCGTCAGCGTGCGCAGATGGCCGAGATGCAGCGGCGTTTCGCGGATAACGAGCACGAGGCGGCGCTTTTCTTTTAAGCAGACGTCGGCGGCGCGAACCAGCAGATTCGAGTTGAACGAGTAGGCGATCGCACTCGCGCTCTTCATCGAGCACGGAATTACGAGCATCCCGTCGGTGAGGAAGGATCCGCTTGAAATTGCGGCCGCGAGATCGTCGTCGCGATGCGTGACGTCGGCGAGGCTTTCGAACTCGTCCGCGGTCATCTCGGTCTCGAGTTCGATCGTGCGGCGTGCGGCCGTCGTGAGCACCAGATGCGTTTCGACGCCGCCTATGGCGCGCAGCGCTTGCAATACCATGTAGCCGTAAAGGCTGCCGCTCGCCCCGCTGATGCCGATGATGATGCGCCGCATCGGGGAGCCGTTACACGTTGGCTGCAGGGGCGCCTGGTAGAAACTGTAACTCCACACCGTCGTGCCGCAGGCCGCGCAAGTCCGTTCCTTCATTGACGATGCCGTCCGCTGGCGTAAAACCGGCGACGAGGTACTCCTCCTTCGGCTGATTCGATCGAGTTGCTCCGGCGTTCCTCACGACATCGGAGCCGCGTACGCCACCCTGGCAGGGCGAACGGGGAATCTCCTCGACGCGATCGACCGCGGCCGCCTCGCGCTGCCTCCGCCGGAACGCGACGGTGTGCTGCTTTTTGCCCGGCGCGCGCGCGTCGTTCGCGCGCTGCCCGAGGATTTGCCCGACGCCGAGCTACGCGATGCGATCGCCGGCACGTTTGAGGTTGGACAGTCCTTCGACGGAGTTTATCCCGAGCGTAGTCGAAGGACTCAGGGTGACACCATAGAGAGGAGCGAGGTCGAGCTGGCGGAGCGGGTCGAGCGCGAGGAGGCCGGCGGCGTGCCGCGGTGGCAGAAGCATTTCAGCGCGTCGGCGCTCAATGCATACGGTGAATGCGCGCGTAAATGGTTTTACCGGTACGCGTGTGCCGCGGTCGAAGATCCCGGGTCGTCGGCGTCGGCGTACGGCACCGCATTTCATCTCGCGCTCGAGGATTTCCACGGCGATTTTCCCCGCCCGCGCAGCGCGGATCGTTCGGCGATGCGCCATCGCATTCGGGAATGCGTCACGTGGGCGTTCGAGCGTAATCGCGACGGCTTCGAAACGCGCGTTGAGTTCGAGCTGCAAGTCCGCCGAGCTCAGCGTACCGCGCAGCGGTACGTCGACTGGTTTCTGGCGCAAGAACAGGAGGCGCCTTTCGAAGTACTCGGCCGGGAGGTTTCGGCGGAGCTCGACCTCGACGGCAGGGCCTTCGTCGGCTTCATCGACCGCCTCGACCGCGACGAACGCACCGGCGATATCGGGGTCGTCGACTATAAGACGGGAAGCATCGCAACCAGTGCGGCGGAGTATAGCGAGAAAGTTCGCCGCTTTCGCGACTTCCAGCTGCCCTTCTACTACTGGGCGCGTACCGCTGCCGGCGATCGCGTGACCAAACTCGTGTTAATTCCACTCAAAGATGCGCTCCTCGACGTACGTCCGGTCGTTTTGGAGGTTGGCAAAACGATCAAGCTCGACGACCTGAAACGGTCGCGTCAGAAAATGATCGAGCTGAGCACGCTTTTAGCGTCGGGCGAGATTCGGCGTTTCGAGCCGACCGACAACGCCGCAGCTTGCACGTACTGTGCCTACCAAACGGCATGCGCCGATAAACCGCCGGCGGAAGCCCAGCGCTTCGGAAGTTGATCGCGCTCGATCTGACCGACGACCAGCGCGCCGCGATCGAGGCGCCGTATGACGGTAGTTTTGCAATTCTCGGCGCTCCGGGCACCGGCAAAAGCACCGCGCTGGCGCAGCGGGCAGATCGCGCGCGCACGCTCTATCCGCAGGCCGAGCCATTCTACTTCCGCGCGCACCAGGGCCTCGATGAGCTTGCCGCCGCCCTGCTGCGCGCAAAGGGCCGAGAGATCACGCTCGTTGACGACGTCGAGGCGGAGCTGCTCTTCGCTCAGGCTTGCACGCCGCTCTTCGGTCTGCAGTGGGCGGAGTTCGCCGACGCGCAGCTCGATCCGGAAGTCCCCGGATTGCGATCGCCGCAGCGCTTTCTTGCGGCGGCGTTTCGCTTGATTCGGCGACTCGGCGATGCCAACGTGGATCCCGCGCTCTTTCTCTCGCTGGCGCTCGGCGGCGCAACCGAGTTTTACGCCAATCCGCCGAACTTTAGCGATCCGTCGCTGCTGATCGCCACCAAGAACACGTTTCACGACTCGCTCGACGTTACTCCGCCCGAGCTGGGACGGCAGTATCGTCGCGAAGTGGATCTTGCCAAAATCATCGCAAAGTTGTACGAACGCTACGTGCAGCTCGTCAACGCGAGCGGGCGCATGACTGGGCGCGATGCAGTCATCGCGGCGACGGCCCTCTTGCGTGAAGACGGCGAGCTTAGGGCCCGGCTACGCAAGCGGCACCAAGTCGCCTTCGTCGACGATGCGCAGGAGCTAACCGACGCACAAGTCCAACTGCTACGCGCGATCTTCGGGGAAACCTTGGCCGGCGTAACGCTCTGCGGAGATCCGGCCTCGGCCGTTTCGATGGTGCGCCGAACCCAGCCCGAACTGACGTTCGCGCAAGCCGGCTCGCGCATCAAACTGCGCGTGGCGCACCGGGAACCGCGGATCGACGTTTACCGGCCAAAGACCGCGCTCGAAGAAGCGGCGTTCGTCGCAGAACGCGTGGCCGAGTGGATCGCGCAGGGCGTGAGCGCCTCGCGGATTGCCGTGCTCTTCCGTTCCGTGCGCGACGTTGAGATCTACGAAAGAGCGTTGCTCGACGCCAACGTTCCGGTCGCGGTCTCGGGCGACGTCAATCTCTTTGCAGACCGCCGCGTCTGCGACGCGCTGGCGCTCTTATGGAATGCGCACGATCCGTTCCGTCACGAATGGCTCTTGCGAACGCTTTCGGGACCGGCGGTGGGCTTATCGGACGCATCGCTCGCCACGCTCTGCGGTGAACCGCTCGATCCTCAGCGGCCCCTCTTTGCCTTCGACGACGAACCCGCGCCGACGGTGCGCGCGAGCCGGTGGAATCCGAAGCGCGACCTGCGCCTCGGCTGGAACGTCATTCGCGGGGAGCAAGACGACGCGCTCGGTGAGAACGCTGCCGCACGAGTCAAGCGATTTCGCCAACTGCGCGAGCAATGGGTCGAGGTGATGCAGGCGCAGCCGTTCGAGGCCTTCGCGCGCAGAGTTTGGCGCGAGGGTTTGGCGCGCGACGGCGAACCCGATTCGGCGCGCGCCCTCGCGCAGCAGGCCGTCTTGCAGCGGCTGCTCGAGCGATTGCGCGCATTTCTTGCCGAAATGCCTGATGCGACGACGACGGAGGTTCTGCAATACGCCCAGCAACGCATGGAGAGCGATCTGGAGACGTGCGAGCCGCCCCCGGAAGCAGGGGGCTTCGTCCAGATATTGAGCGTCGAGGCGGCCCGCGGGCGCGAGTTCGAGCACGCTATCGTCGCCAACGTTCGCCCCGGCGCCTTTCCGCTGTGGTATGCGCCCGACGCGTTTCTCTTTAGCCCGAAACTCGGGATGATTCCGAAAGAGAATGCGGGGGACGCGCGGGCAGCCCGCACGGCGAAGTTCAGCTACTATATGTTTCGCACGAAGGCCGCGCAGCGCTACAACGAGCGAGAGCGCCGCGCGCTGCACTACGCGTTGCGACGCGCCTCTCGTACCGTGCTGGTTACGGCCTGGGGGCCTCCGACGCGCGGCATCACCGCACCCGAGCTGCTCGAAGAGCTGCGGTGACCGGGGAAATGCAACTGCGGGAGATCGCCCCGGAGGTTTACGTACGCGAAGTTCTGCCGCTGACCGCGCCGCTCTGGGCGGGGCGACGCAGCTTCGACATTTACGTGGAGCAGACGCTGGAAACCGCGCGCAGCAGCTACGGGCGCCGGCATTATCGGACGATCGGACTCTTCGACGGTGCGACGCCGGTGGCGTCGTTCAAGCGCTACGAACGGTCGATTCGCGACGGAGAGCGGCAACTGCACGCGATCGGTTTCGGCGCCGTCTATACGCCGGCGGAGCTTCGCGGGCGCGGCTACGCCAGCGTGATGCTGGCAGCCGAGCTCGACCGCGCGCGAAAGGCCGGTTACGACCTGGCCTACCTCTTCTCCGATATTCGCCCGCAGTTCTACACGCCGTTTGGGTTCGTCGAGTTGCCCTCGCGAGATTTGACGCTTCGCGCCGGTGCGTTGCCGGCGCAACGGGTGCGCCCCGCGGCGCTGGCCGCAGGAGATTGGAACGGCGTGCGGCGCTGTTTTGCGGCGTGCGAACGAACGCGTTCCGCTGGCTTCGAGCGGACTCAAGCCGTGTGGGGCTGGATTACGATGCGGATCAAGCACGGATCGGAGCACGCGGCGGGCCACGAGTTCAACCTGGTCGTGCGCCGCGGTCGCGGCGTCCGCGCCTACGTTCTGGGCGCGCGCGTTCCGGATCGCGACGCATACGTGGTTGACGAATACGGGCACGCTGACGAGGACTCGGCTGCGTTGATACCGGCGCTGCTGCGAGCTGCCGCCGGCGACCTGCGCCGCATTATTGGGTGGCTGCCGCCCGCCGGACCTCGCGATCTGCTACCCAAAGGCACGACGCGCAAACGAAAGCGCTCGATCCTCATGATGGTGCCGCTGCGCCCCGACGGGCGCCGGTTGATCGATCGAGTCGTGGCCGAACGCGGCGGCGATTTTTGCTGGGGCACCGAGCACATCTGATAGCGACGCGCGAGCGGCCGTTCCCATCAAGGCGCCCAAAGGAATGGACTTCTTCTTGCATCAAGTGGGTACTGATGGACGGAGAACGGTTACAGGACGCCGAGGAGACGATCGCTCCCGACGTTGCATCGCGGCGCGACGAGCCGCTCGACCCGGCCGAAGCGGTGCGCCGCGAGCGGGAAAAATACGGCGAGAACAGCTCGAACCCTAACCGCGACGACCAGTGGGACGAGCACCACGGCCAACCAGACGACATCGTCTAACGGCGCCTAGCGAGTAGCAAAGGGCCCCGTCAACGACGAGGCCCTTGTCGTTCTACATCGACTTCGTGCAGTTGATCGTCGTGTTCGTCGTGTGACCCTGAGCGTCGGTGCCACTGGAAGCGTCGGTCGTCGAAGTGTCGCTGTTCTTCGTGGTGACGTCGGTTCCGGAGCTGCCGTCGAGGCCCTTGGTGGTCCACGTCATCGTGTTGCCCTGCCAACCCGGTGAAGTGCTGGTAAAATACGCGCCCGAGCTATCGACGCCGGTCTGGACCCACATCTTGGTCGTCGGATCGTAACCCGTATACGTCGTGGACGTGATCGCATAGGTGCGGTACTGGTCGAATGGCGGAGCGGTGTCTTGCGTGACCATCCACATCCCGTCCATTCCCATGGTCGTCTCGCTGGTGTCAGGC
>JBEKRW010000121.1:0-7251 GCA_049517595.1 Candidatus Cybelea sp.
TGCCATTTGAAGATATCCTGGTCGAAATCGCAGAGCCGCTCGGCGTTATTACGCTCAACCGTCCGACCGTTCTCAACGCGCTGCGATCGCAGCTCTTGGACGAGCTTTCGACGGCGCTGCGCGATATGGAACACAACGATAAAGTCCGCGCCGTCGTCGTCACCGGGTCGGGCGAGAAAGCCTTCGCCGCGGGCGCGGACATCTCCGAGCTCAACGCGTTGGCGTCGGCCGGCTCGGGAGCCGACAAAGCTCGCACCGGCCAGGCTGTCACGCGCCAGATAGAGCGTCTAAGCAAGCCCGTCGTAATGGCGATCAACGGATTCGCGCTTGGCGGCGGCTGCGAGATCGCCATGGCCGGCGACATCCGCGTCGCCAGCGAAAACGCAAAGTTCGGCCAGCCGGAGGTCAACCTCGGGTTGATTCCGGGTTACGGCGGCTCGCAACGTTTGACGCGGCTTGCCGGCAAAGGCGTGGCGACCCATCTCTGCCTAACGGGCGAAATCATCGACGCACAGGAGGCGCTGCGGATTGGCCTCGTCACTCGCGTCGTTCCCGCCGGCGAACTGCTGAACGAGGCAAAGCGAATTGCGACGCTCATCGCGTCCAAGGCGCCTTTAGCCATTGCCGCCTGCAAACGCGTCATCAACAACGGCGCTCATCTTTCGATCGACGATGCGCTCGAACTCGAGGCGCTCGAGTTCGGCACGCTAGTCGATACCGAGGACATCAAAGAAGGCACGAGCGCCTTCTTAGAAAAGCGCAAACCCGCCTGGAAGGGCCGTTAACGGCTTCCTACTTGAGCGAAGAGAACGCATTATTCATTGCAAGTGCGATAGCGGGATTGAGCCCCTCCCATTTTGCGCGAATGAATCCGCTTCGATCGATCACGACAACCGTCGGAAAGCCTTCCACCGAAAAGAGCGCTCGCGCGCTGCTTTCCGGATCGAGCGCGACATTTCGTAAGCCGTATCGCCGCGCGAAAGCCGCGGCAATCGGACGCCTTTCGCCGACGTCGACCGCTACCACCGTCGCGGCAGGATGCTCCCGCGACCAAGCCTCGACGAGCGGCAGCTCCAGCTTGCACGGCTCGCACCAACTCGCGTAAAAATCTAGGAACAGCACGCGGCCACGCTCGTCGGAAACGCGAAGAGCGCCGCCGTTCAGCCTCTGGTAAACCGCTGCAGGCGCGGGATGCGTGCCGGCCCGCTCAAACGAGCGCGGCGCAATGAAAATCTTCCAGATCGCAAAGCCGATGACGAGGACCGCAAGCGCGTCCCAGAATCGTCCGGCGGTAAGGAACTTGCGCGTCGCGAGCTAGTCCGTGCGGAAAAGGGCCGCTATCCCTTGCCCACCGCCGATGCATGCCGACGCGATGGCATAGCCGCCGCCGCGCCGGCGTAACTCGTGAAGCGCGGTGAGTGCAAGGCGCGCACCCGAAGCGCCAAGCGGATGGCCCAGAGCAATCGCACCGCCGTGCGGATTGAGGTTCGCAGCTTGCGCTGAGGCCGCCGAAGCATCCATCTCGCGCAAGCAGGCGATGACCTGCGGCGCGAACGCTTCGTTGATTTCCATGACGGCGAGGTCGCCGGCGGAGACGCCGCCGCGCTCCAACGCTTGCGGAATCGCAAATGCGGGACCGATTCCCATGATCGACGGGTCAACGCCGACGACGCCGGCGGAAACGAGCCGTCCCATCCATTGCAGGCCGTCTTCGCGTGCGCGTTTTGCCGTCGTCAGAACGACGGCCGCAGCACCGTCGGTAATTCCGCTGGCGTTTCCGGGCGTCACGACACCGTCTTTGACGAAGCGCGCGGGCAGTTTGCCAAGCTTCTCCATCGTCAAGCCTGCTCGCGGGCCTTCGTCTTTTTCAACGCGCACGGTCGAACCTTTCGGCCCTGGAACCTCAACGGCGACGATCTCGTCGGCAAAGTAGCCACTGGCCTGCGCAGCCAGCGCGCGTTCCTGGCTCGCCAGCGCAAACTCGTCGCATTCGGCGCGCGATATGCCGTACTTCTTGGCAAGATTTTCGGCGGTAATCGCCATCGGCGTGTTGCCGTACGAATCGATCAGCGCGGTCCACAGCGAATCTTCAAATGCAACGTCCTGCCCCAGCCGAAAGCCTTGGCGCGCGCCCCGAACGACGTGCGGCGCCTGGCTCATGTTTTCGGTCCCACCCGCCAATGCGTAGCTGGCGGTGCCCAGCGCTAGCGACTGCGCCGCCGAAAGGATCGCCTGCAGCCCCGACCCGCATAGCCGGTTGACGTTAAGGGCCGGCACGCCGATCGGCAGCCCAGCCCGCAATCCGACGTGGCGAGCGAGATAGATCGCGTCGGCGCTGCTCTGAATGACGTTGCCAAAAACCACTTCGTCGATCTGATCCTTGCGGACGCCGCTGCGCTCGATGGCCGCTTCGGCGGCCGCGACGGCCAGGTCGGTGGCGGTGAGGCTTGCCAGTTCGCCGCCGAGATTGCCGAACGGCGTGCGGGCTCCGGCAAGAATGACGATATCGTTGTCCTGCATAGAATTGCTCGACCGCGACTAATCCGCAACGGTTGCGCGCGTCCCGGCAGGCGCCGTCGCCGAGCTTCCCTAAAACCGCCGTGCTATGCCCATGAACCGACCTGCCGCGATCACGCTGGATGCCCGGTCGCTGGTTCCTGCGACCAGAACGGCGTTAATCCTCGAGACTTTCGACAAGCTTCCGATCGGAAGCGCCTTGGAGATCACCGAAGAAACCGACCCTCGCGCCCTTCGCAACGAGATGGCGCAGCTGCGCCCGGCGCGCTTTTCGTGGGACGCGCGCAACCTTGGGGCCAACCGCTGGACCGTCCGGCTCGAACGAATCGACGAAAATGCCGACGGCGAAGCCTTCCTGACCTACGTCGCGGCGTTTACCTCGGCCAAGGCCGGCACGATCAAGGAGCTGGCCGGTCAGATGAGCGAGCGCACCTATAAAGCCGGTGAAACGATCTTCGATGAAGGCGAGGTGTGGCCGTATCTAGGGATCGTCAAGAGCGGTAAGGTAATCTACACCTTACTCTCGCCCGACGGCAAGACGCACACCATCGGCGAACGCTTGACGCACGACACGCTCAACGAGAGCGGCACGTTCGACGGCGGCGGCGCAACGACGCGCGCCGAAGCCTTGACGGATGCGACGATCGTGACGCTTCCGAGCGAAGCCGTCCTTCACGCCGCCCGCAGCGACGCTGAACTCGCGCTGGGATTTTTGATCGCCTCATCGCAGGCTCGGCGGCGCTCGATCGACACCATCGCCGATCTCGCCTTCGCCCACGTGTTGCAGCGCGTCGCCAAGTTCTTGCTCGGCTACGCGCGCGCATCGGTGGGCATGGCGCCCGGCCTGCCGGGCGTCGAGAACCTCTCTCAGGCGCAGATCGCCGCAGCCGCCGGCACGGTGCGCGATATGGCGGCGCGCGCGTTGCTACGTCTCAAAAACGCTGGCGCCCTCGAACTGGATCGGGGGCGCGTGCGCGCGATCGACCGCCCGAAACTGGAAGCCTTTGCCGCGAACGTCGCGGCCCCGCCAGTCTAGGGAGTTTAGATGTGGTAGACGTCCGCCGTAGCGTTCGGATCCACGAGCGCTGAATGCACGCGCGGTCCGGTGCACATGATAGCATCGTGACCGATCTCGATGCGCATGCGCGTCACCTCGCCGCCCATCACGTCGTCGACGGCGCATCCTTCGACCTTACCGGGGAATCGCGCCATGACGATGTACCGGCCCGGGTTCAGCGTGATGTCGCTGAAGAAACCGCGGCCGTTTGTCTGAAGCGTGGCAATATGGTTTGGTCCGTTCTCGAGATACGGGCTTCGATAGTAATAGAGCGTCGCGTGCGCCATCGGCTGGCCGGTCTTTGCATCGACCACCGTGCCCGAGATGCCGCCGAGTTGAGCGCTCAGGGCCGGCGCGCATAGCATCCCGGCGAGCGCGAGCATGGTTGCAAGCTGTTTCATACCTCGAGTTATGCCCGCAACGAGGGCCGCTCACTCAGACGGCTATTGGCTAACCGATTCCAACGCGGCGGTTTCGTCGACGGCGGTCTGCAAGTCGAAGGCCGCGCGCTTGCTCTTCGCGGCGGCTTCTTCGAGCGGGCGCTCCGCATTTTGGCGCTGGCCCTCGAGCACTTCCCGCCCCTTGCGGACCGCGCCCAGCGCACCAAAGAGGCGCGTCTCCATCTCGACCAGCACGTCGGCGGCGTAGCGGTCGGCGCCTTCGCGAACTTTGCGCGACTTTTCCTCGGCCTCGCGTAGCAAAACATCGGCGGTCGTGCGAGCGCGCTTGACGATTTCGTTGTCTTCGACCAGCTCTTCGTGCTTGCTCGCCGCTTCGTCGACGATCGCCTGTGCCTTCTCTTGAGCAGCTCGCATCATGCTATCGTGTGATCTGGCGATCGCTTTGGCGCGTCCGACCTCCTCGGGCAACGAGGCCCTGATCTTCTCGAGGAGTTCGATGAGCCGCTCCTCCGAAAGGATACGATAACCAGCCGGCAACCACGTTCCTTCGTGAACGTAGGCCTCGAGTTTGTCTAGCACGCGATAAACCGACATTATTACCTCCGTTGCAAGCTGTTGCGTTTCTCCGCCATCACGCGAAGAACTGGTTCGGGGACGAGAGCGGCGACGTCGCCGCCGAGAAAGAACACCTCTTTGACGAGGCTGGAACTGACGAACGAGTACTCGTGATCCGCCATCAGAAAGAGCGTATCGACGTCGGAAAGCGACCGGTTCATCATTGCAGCCGACATTTCACTCTCGAAATCGGAGACGACCCGAAGGCCCTTCACGATGACGTCGGCTTCAGCCGATTTTACATAATCGGCGAGAAGGCCGCGAAAGTGCTCGACGCGCACGCCCGCGACGCGCGCAACGCTGGCCTTGAGCATCGCGACCCGCTCTTCCAGGGAGAACATCGGAGCTCGCTTCTGCGGATTAACGACGATCGCGACGATAAGCTCGCCGAAACAACCGGCGGCGCGCTCGATCACATCTAAGTGACCGTTCGTCGGCGGATCGAAGGACCCAGGGTACACGGCGCGGGTCACGCGCTCGAGCTTGCCGTTCGTCAAGATTCCGGCGTCAGGAAGGCGAGGCCGACATCGCCGTAGACTTCTTCGCGAACCGAACGATACCCGGGTATCTGCGGCAGGATTCGCTTGGCGGCGTGTTCGTACACCACGATGGCTTCCGGAGCGAGCAATTTGCGCTCCAGCAACAGGCCGAAAATCTGCAGCGGTACGGGATCGGCGTAGGGCGGGTCGAGATAGACGATATCGAACGGCCCCTCGAGGCGGTAGAGCGCGCGTTCCGCGGGTGCGGGAAAGACGGTCACCACATCCGCGATGCCCAGCTGCTTGACCGCTTCTTCGATCGCATTGGCGACTTCGCGTTGGCCTTCCACTGCGACGACGCGCGCGGCGCCGCGCGACGCGGCTTCAAAACCGATCGCGCCGGTACCCGCGAAAAGATCCAAAACCGCGGCGCCCTCGAGGCGGTTCATCAAGATTGAAAAGAGCGACTCTTTGACGCGCCCCGGCGTCGGGCGTACTTGCGTACCCTTCGGCGATCGCAGCTTTCGGCTTCCCAGCGATCCGCCCGTGATGCGCGGCACGATATTCTAGAACTCCTGCGGCGCGAGCGGCTGAAGCGACGGCGCGAGCCACGAATCGTCACCCAGCCACTCGTAGCGAATCGTGGAGTACGGGACCGTGCCGTACGAGAGCAGCTGGTCGTGAAAGTGCCGCAACGAAAACCCGTCGCCCTCGCGGTCGCGCACGAGGCCTAGCAGGGTTTCGATCTGCGTCTTCCCGACGACCTAGTCGATGGCTTGCCCGGGACCCATCGCAAAGCGCGTTGCCTCGCCCCGTGCCGTGTCGGCATCGATGCCGGCGTTCTTTTCAAAGTACGCAATCGTTTGCGGCAACGTCATCGCGCCGGTCGCCAAGCCGACGTCGACACCGATTCGAGTCGCGCGGTGCCGCATCAAGTGGATAACCTGCCGGCGAGCCCCCGGATCGTCTTCGTACAGGCCTTCGCGCATCAGCATCTCCTCACCGTAAAAGGCCCAGCCTTCCGCGAATACCCCGTCGCCTTGCACGTGGCGGACGAAGTCGGGATTGTGGTAGGCGTAGGTGAACTGCATGAAATGCCCCGGAATCCCTTCGTGGCCGAGCAGCGGCAAGACCGACTGGCGCGCCTGAGCGACGAAGAAGCTTTGATTCGCGGAGCTAAAATCCGGGACGAAGTAGAAGCCTTGTGGATCGCTGGAAAACATCTGCGGCGGATTCATGAAGCCGCCGGGATAGGTTGCCGCCAGCGCTTTGGGAACCTCAACGATGTGAAACGGTCCAATGTACGGCGGAATGTCGACGATCTCGCGGGTGTTGATAAACGAGATCAGCCGCGCGAGGCTGCGCTCGTAGTAGGCAAGGAACGCTTCCTTCGACGCAAAGGCCGGCGGCGGCGAAGCCGGCGGCTCGTGCGCGTCGCGGCTGGCTTCCCAGGCTTCTAACGCGCGGTCTCTGGCCAGCTCCAGGCGGCCGATTTCAGCGACCTGCGCGGAGTTATACGGCAGCAACAACACTCGCCGGAGATACCAATCGTACTGTTTGCGCCCCACCGCAAAGCCGCCCGCGGCAAAGCTGCTCATGTGCGAGTCGAGCCAGGTTCGGTAAGCATGCAGGGCGTTCAGCGCGACTCCCTGTGCCTGCGTGAGTTCGGCGCGCGTTGAGGCCGGCGTGTCCCGCGCGATGTCGTCGAGAGTGGTCGTGTAGAGCGAATCGCCATCGCGAATATCTTCCGACGCGATCTGCGCGAACTCCCGAACAGGCTGCGTCAGGTTGGTTCGTCCTTGCTCGAGCACGCGGGGACACGCACGCAGCCGCGCGATTGCGGCGTACACGCGAACCTCGTCGCTGGCATACTGGCGTTTTACGATCGAGAAGATTCCGTTGCTGCACTCGCCTTCGTACACGCTGGGATTGCGCTGCAGCCCTCGTAAAACGGTTCGATCCCACCAGTCAGCCTCGATGTTCGAGCGGATCAGCAGGTAGTCGACGCGCTCGTGCGCAGTCGCGCCGGGCGGCGGCTCGAGCGCGGCCAACTCGTTGCGATACTGGCGCAGCTTCGTCATCTCGGCAGCTTGCGTTGCCGGCGAATAGTCTGCCAGCAGCGTATCGTACGTATGGATGCCCGCGTCGGTCGCGGCCGACGGGCTCTCTTGCAAACCCCACA